>NZ_MWLP01000042.1:0-40791 GCF_010634885.1 Microbacterium sp. B35-04
ACATTCAGCGCAAGTGAACGCCGTCAGCGGAGGGTCGGCGGCAAGGGCGTCAGAGCGGGGGAGCCTGGCACCACGAGATCGACGAGCCGTTGAGGGCGACGACGGGTTCGCCGTCGGCGACCTGGAGGATGCGCGTCTCCGGGCGCTCGGGGAGCGGCAGCTGGTAGGTGTCGTAGCGGTTGCCCACGGCATCCGGCGCCATCAGCACCGCGACATAGCGCGCGCTGGGCGAGACGCAGACCTGGATCACGGCGTCCGTGTCGGCGGTCTCGGTGAGCACCGTCGCCGCGCCGTCCGCCGCCACCCGGGCGATCGACGTTCGCCCGGTCGGTATCCCGTCGGCGTCGAGCACCGCGGCCGTGCGGATCGTGGAACCGTCCGGGAGGGGTGTGACCGAGCTCGTGCCGCCCAGGTCGGGGTCGGGCGTCACCAGCGGCTGCTCGCTCGCGTCGGTGAGGTCGATGACCGCAGGCTGGTCGACCCGGTCGACGACGGCCTCGCTCGACCCGCGCGCGATGCCGTTGATGGCGATGGCCGCACCCAGGGCTGTCGCCCCCTCGCCGGCGGATCCGGTCAGCAGCAGCGACCCGTCGAACGACAGCAGCAGGATGCTGTCGGTGTCGGGCACGAACCGCCACTCGGCCACGCGCGGGTCGGCCCCCTCGACCTCGATGGCCACGGCGTCTGCCTCGGGGTCTCCGAGCGAGGCCGTGAACAGGCGGCTCTCACGGCCGGAATCGGCGTCGAGCTGCGCGTCCGAGAACGTGTAGCCGATGCGCTCGCCCCGGTCGGCCGTCTGCAGATTGGAGACGTACCCATCGCCGCCGTCTTCTACCGGCAGCGGCAGATCCTGCGGGTTCTCGCCATCGAGATCGGTGACGATGAGCCCCGCCCGGTCCTCGTCGGTGCGCACCGACATCACCAGGTGATCGGCGGTGGCGCGGAAGTCCTCGATGTGCGGGTGACGGAACACCGGCACGGCATTCTGTCCTGTGAGATCGGTGCGGTAGACCAGGTCACCGTCATTGGCGCCGCGCTGCAGCAGGAAGACGTGCGTCGACGGCGTGCGGAATGTCTCGGTGATCGTCGCGGTGGGGCCCCCGCCGAGCGATCCGACGCCGTCGATGGTGACCGTGTATTCGGTGTCGTCCCACAGCGGCAGCGTGAACCGCACGCCGACGCTGCGGCCCGAGGTGTCGACCACGAACGGCGTCGCCGGCGTGATCGTCACCTGCGACGCGTCGACCTCGGCGAGCGACTGCGTCGTCGTCACGATCAGACGGGACCCGGATGCCGCAGCCGCCGCCTCCGGATCCACCGACGTCTCGGTGACCCGCGGCCCCTGCGCGACGCTCGCCGCCGCTCCGGCCAGGCCGAGCACCGCGAGCAGTCCCACGACGATGCCGAACGTGGCGACGAACGCGCGGCTGCGACGGCGCCCCGACCGCGTACGGCGCGTGGCGGCGTCAGTACTCATACGGGTCCTCGGGCTCCGCGATCTCCTCGACGGCGGCCGCGTCGACGACGAGACGCCCGTCCGACGAAGAGCGCACGGTGCCCGTGATCGTCACCCACTGCCCGGTGCCCGGCGACGCGACGGCGCCGACGATGGGCAGGCTCGCCGGCTGCGCGTCGATCACGCAGTGCGTGATGACCAGGCGCGTGAGGTCGAAGGCGCTGTCGGCCGCGGCGGCATCCGCGGGGGTGACGAAGCCTGTCAGCTCGATCGTGTCGCCGTCGAACGCCTCCGGATTGGTCGCCGTCGCGAACACCGTCGCCCAGTCACCGACGCCGAACGACGCGGTGTCGCCGGTCGAGGCCAGCTGCACCGTGTCGGCGCCGCCGAAGAGGGGCGTCGCCCCGACGTCGCGCGACATGGCGAGCTCGGCCGAGAGCGACGCCGGCGGCAGCACCAGCGTCAGCACGACCACGCCGGACGCCGCGACCCCGCCGAGCACGGTGGCCGCCACCGCCGCGGGGTGGCGGGCGTCGTGGTCGTGGTCGTGCGTCGGCGCGGGCGTTTCGTCTCGCTCGTTCCTCGCTCGCTCAACGACCGGACCTCCGGTGGTCGAGCGAGCGGAGCGAGACGAAACGTCCCCGCCTCCGGTCGTTGTGCGAGCGAAGCGAGACGAAAAGCCCGGAGCCTCCGCGGAACCGTGGTCGTGGCCGTGGTCGGCCTCGGCGCCCAGCGGCAGCGCGAACGACGCCACGGCGCCGACGAGCACCAGCACGGCCATCGACACTGCGAACCAGGTGGAGTCGGGGTTGATGTACAGCGCGAGCCGATCGGTGATCGCGAGCGAGATGGTGACCACGGCGAGCGCGGCGGCGAGCCCGACGCCCAGCCACCGCGTGCCCACGAATCCGGCGTTACGCAAGGAGGTTCACCGCCGTCCCGATGACGAAGGCCGACAGCAGCACCACGACGACGATGCCGCCGAGCGTCCGCCACGTGAACGTCGTGCGCATGAGGGCGAGCATCTTGACGTCGACGAGCGGGCCGACGAGCAGGAACGCCACGATCGACCCCGGCGTGAACGTCGAGGCGAACGACAGTGCGAAGAACGCGTCGACGTTCGAGCAGATCGACACCACCATCGCGAGGGCCATCATCGCCACGATCGACAGGGCGGGGTTCGAGCCGATGGCGAGCAGCGCCTCGCGCGGAATCAGCACCTGCACCGCCCCTGCCAGCGCCGAGCCGATGACGAGCGCCGGCATCACCGCGCGCAGCTCGATCACGAACTGCGCCAGCGTGCGGCGCCACTTGCCTCCCGGCTCGTGGGTGACGAGCTCGCACGTGTCGCGGAAGCGATCGGTGAGCAGGGCGTCGGGAGACGGATGCCGCGAGTACAGCCATCCGATGAGGTTGGCGATCGCGTACCCGCCGAGGATGCGGGCGACGAGGATGCCGTCGCTGAAGCCGAACGCCTGGTGCGTCGTGAGGATCACGATGGGGTTCACGATCGGCGCCGCGATGAGGAACGTCAGCGTCTCGGGCACCGAGAAGCCCCGCATCAACAGGCCGCGTGCGAACGGCACGTTGCCGCACTCGCAGACCGGCACGATCATGCCGAGCAGCGACAGCACCGCGCGGCGCGCCCACGCGCGGCGCGGCATCCATCGCTCGATGACCCCCGGCGGCACCCACACCTGCACGACGATCGACAGCACGACGCCGAGCGCGACGAACGGGAGCGACTCGATGAGCACGCTGATCGCGAGCGTGAGCCCGTCCTGGGCACGGGTGGGGAGGGATGCCGTGAACAGCGTGGGGGCGAGCCAGTCGATGAGGAACAGGCCGGCCACGAGGGCGAGCCCCACGCCGAGCCACAGCAGCGTGCGCGCCCGTGCGGACGGCCGCGGCGCGGCATCCGTCATCGTCGCGTGATCGTGCCCCGCAGAGCGCGCCCGCGTCGTCGGGTCAGATCGCGTCACGCTCGGCGTCACGCTTGTCGTCGGCGGCCGCCGCACACGACCCGCAGAGCCCGAAGATGTCGACGACGTGCTCGGCGTCGCGGAATCCGTGGCGCTCGGCCGTGTGCTTCGCCCACTGCTCGACGTCGGTCGCCTCGATCTCGACGGTCAGCCCGCAGGAGCGGCAGATCAGGTGGTGATGATGGCCGGTGCTCGTGCAGGCGCGGTAGAGCGCCTCGCCCTCGGGGCTCTGCAGCGAATCGGCGTCGCCCTGGGCGGCGAGCCCGGCGAGCGTGCGGTACACGGTCGCCAGCCCGATGCCGGTGTTCTCGTCGCGGAGCGCGGCGTGCAGCGACTGCGCGCTCACGAATCCGCGGGCGTCCGAGAGCGCTTCGCGCACGCGCTCGCGCTGCCACGTGTTGCGCTGGACCATGCCGGCGATTCTACCGACGGGGCCTGGACGTCGGCCGGACGCGGCCCGCGATCACGCGGCCGCCCTCGTCACGCGGTCGCGGCGGGCTCCGATGACCCGGCACACGACGTAGATGGCGAACGAGATCGTCGTGATGTACGGGCTCACGGGGAGCGTCCCCATGATCGCGAGCAGGATGCCGCCCACCGCCGACACGAAGCCGAACAGCGCCGAGAGCAGGGGCACCGACAGCGGTCCCGACGCGATCCGCATGGCCGCCGCGGCAGGGGTCACGAGCAGGGCCATGACGAGCAGCGCGCCGATGATGTGCACCGCGACGGCCACGATGAGCCCCAGCAGCAGCATGAACGCGAGCGAGACGGCCGTGGTCGGCACACCGCGCGCGGCGGCCGACTGCGGGTCGAGCGAGTCGAACCGCAGCGGCCGCCAGATCAGCAGCAGACCCAGCAGCACGACGGCGCCGATGCCGATCAGCCAGCCGAGCTGATCGGACTGCACCGACACGATCTGTCCGGTGAGCAGGCTGAAGCGGTTGGCGCTGCGGCCGTCGTAGAGCGAGAGGAACAGGATGCCGAGCCCCAGCCCGAACGGCATCAGCACGCCGATGATCGAATTGCGGTCGCGGGCCTTCGCCCCGAGCACTCCGATGATCGCCGCGGCGATGAGGGACCCGACGATCGACCCGGTGACGACGTCCCATCCGATGAGGAGCGCCGCGGCGGCGCCCGCGAACGACAGCTCGCTGATGCCGTGGACGGCGAACGCCATGTCGCGCTGCATGACGAACACGCCGACGAGCCCGCCGACGAGCCCCAGCACGGCACCCGCCCACACCGAGTTCGACACCAGTCCGAGGATCTCGCCGTAGAAGGGCAGCCCGCCGAACATCGCGTCCGCGATGTCTTCCCAGTTCATTCGTGCACCCCGCTCACTCGTGCACCGGGCCCTCGTGGTGGTGATGGGATGCCTCGGCATCCGGTGCGCCGACCACCACGAGCCGGTCGCCGGCGCGCAGCACGAAGACGTGCGCGCCGTAGAGCGCGGTGAGCACGTCGGAGCGCAGCACCTCCTGCGGCGTCCCCAGCGTGAAGCGGCCGTTGGCGATGTACAGGATGCGGTCGACCTTGCCGAGCACCGGGTTGATGTCGTGCGTCACGAGCAGGACCGCGGCATCCTTCTCGCGGCGATGGCGGTCGATGAGCCCGATGACGGCCTGCTGGTTGGCGAGGTCGAGGCTCGTGAGCGGCTCGTCGCACAGCAGCAGCGGCGGATCGTCGGCGAGGGCCTGGCCCGCGCGCAGGCGCTGCTGCTCGCCGCCCGAGAGGAGCCCGACCGGCCGGTCGGCGAACTCGCGCGCGCCGACGGCGTCGATGAGCGCCTCGACGCGGGCGCGGTCGCCCCGTCGCGGGATCGGAGGGCCGAAGCGGTGGCCGTCGATCCCGAGGGCGATGAGGTCTCGCCCGCGCAGCGAGGTGTCGCGCGGCAGCGGCCGGGCCTGCGGGATGTAGCCGATGCGCCGGTTGCCGCGGCTCGAGACCTTCTCCGGTGGTTGACCCTGTCGAAACCCGACGGTGATCTCGCCGCGCGAGAGCGGCTCGAGTCCCAGGATCGCCCGCAGCAGGGTGGTCTTGCCCGAGCCGCTGGGCCCGAGGACGGCGACCATCTCGCCGGCGTGCACGTCGAGGTCGAGTCCCGACCACAGCTCGCGATCGCCGCGCTGCAGCGCGGCATCCCTGATGCTCAGCACCACGGGGGTACTCGGCGCGACGGGCCGAGCGGGGTGCGCAGAAGCGGGTGTCACGCCTGCAGCGCCGTGTTCAGCGCCTCGATGTTCGCCTGCATCCACGAGATGTAAGTCTCCCCCTCGGGCAGCGTTTCCGAAAACGCGATCACCGGGATGCCGAGCCCATCGGCCTCGTCGACGATCTCCTGTGTCTCGGCGCCGCCGGTCTGCGCGTTCGTGATCACGACGCTGACGTCGCCGCCCCGCACGAGCGCGAGCGATTCGAGCAGAGTCGCGGGCGCGACATCCTGCCCCTCCTCGACGGCCTCGCTGAACGCCTCGGGGGTCGTGTTCTCGAGCCCGGCGGCCTCCATCAGGTACACCGGCACCGGCTCGGTGACGAACACCTTCTCACCGCCGTGCGCGGCGCCGATGTCGCCGAGCGTGGCCTCGAGCGTCTCGACCTCGGTGCCGAACGCCTCGGCGTGGGCGATGAACGTCTCGGCGTCGGCCGGGCTCAGCGCGCCGAGCTCGTCGGCGATCGCGGAGGCGACGTGCGCGATCGTGTGCGGGTCGTACCAGACGTGCTCGTTGAAGCCCTCGACGTGCTCGTGGTCGTGCTCGTCCGCCTCGTGCCCGTCGGCCTCTTCGGTCGCGGCATCCGTCTCGGCCGCGTGCTCGTCCGCTGCGTGGTCATCCGCCTCGCCGGCGGGCGGGTCGGCGTGGCCGGCGTTGTCGGGCCAGTCGTGCGAGTACTCGACGGCGGTGACGACAGGGGCCTCGGTGCCGCTCGACTCGATGAGCGCGTCGATGAACGCGTCGTAGCCGCCGCCGTTCTCGATGATGAGGTCGGCCTTCGACACCGCGAGCTGGTCGCGCGCGCTCGGCTCGAACGAATGCGGGTCCTGCGACTCGTTGGTGACGATCGACGTGACGTCCACGAGGTCGCCGCCGACCTCCGCCGCGATCTGCCCGTAGACGTTCGTCGACGCGACGACCGCGAGCTTTCCATCCGCGTCATCGCCCGCCCCCGCGGTGCCCGCGCATCCGGCCAGGACGAGGGCGGATGCCGCCCCCAGGCCGAGCACGGGCAAGAGGCGTCGCAGCGAAGTCATGTGAGCGACTCTAACGCTAATGAGAATCGTTCTCAAATCAGCCGCGAAGCATCCGGGGGAGCGCGCAACGCAGCCCGCGTCGATGGCGCTGATATCGTCGGGCCGTGAATCTGCAGGCCGTCCGCCGCTCGATGCTGCTCGCCCTCCCGTTCCAGGCGGGAGCCCTCATCGTGGCCCTCGCGCTCTGGGCGGCCGGTCTGCCTGCCCAGGTGCTGCTCACGGTGCTCCTCGCGCTGTCCATGTGGGCGCCCGCGGCCGCCGAGCTCGTCTTCCGCACGACACTGCCCCGCGCGCTGCAGCTGCACTACCTGATCTTCATCACCCTCGGCCCCTACGCGGGGAGCGCGCTGAACGTCTACGTCGCGATCGCCGACTGGGACACCCTCATCCACTTCGACTCGGGGGTCATGCTCGCCTGGCTCGGGATGCTGTGGGTGCGGCGCATCGAGGAGCGCTCCAGCATCTCGCTCCCGGCGTGGTTCTCGCTGACAGTCATCCAGCTGACCGCCATGGCGTTCGCCGCCGCATGGGAGATCTGCGAGTTCGCGAGCGACCAGCTCATCGGAACCGTGTCACAGGGGAGTCTGGAAGACACCATGGCCGACATCATGGCGGGCACGATGGGCGGCCTCTTCGCGATCACGCTGCTGCTGATCCTCGGGCGCCCGCGCTCGATCGCGCCCGCCTCGCTCCTGCGCGACGCGCACCGCGCGGCAGTCCGCAACGGCCGCTGACGACTGAGGAACGGGGGCACTCCCGTTCGGGGGATGCCGGAGCGGTAGCTCGCGGCATCCACCGCGTCAACCCCGGCGGCCGCACGAGCGACCGGACCTACGGTGGCCCGCATGTCGGATCCGTCGCTCACGAGCGGGCTGCCCTGCCGACGGCAGCTCGCGGTGACGTGGGGAATCCCCGACCGCTACGGCGGCATGACGGCGGCGCTCCTGCACCGCTCCCGGCTGTTCGCACGCGCGGGCGCGAGAGCCGATGTCGTGACCTTCGAGTCACGGCCCGACTACGACGTCGTCCGCGCCGTCCTCGAGGAGCGCGGCGAGCTCGCCGGCGGGGTCGTGCTGCGCAACATCTATGAGGACTTCCGCGCGGACAGCCGCACCCCGATGCGGGCGCCTTCGCGGCCGTCCCCGCCGCCCGCCGCGCGGCCGCCCGACGACGACGTCGTCAGCGCCGCGGGCACGGTGCGTCGCTGGAGGACCGGCGACGTGCTGGTGCGGGTCGAGCACCTCCGCGCCGACGGCACCCTCGCGGTGCTCGAGGAGCTGCCCCACCCGGATGCTCCGACCCGCGCCGTGACCGCCGTCGACGTCGAAGGCCGCATCACGGGCCGGTGGTCGTCGCTGCGGCGCTTCCGCCTCGCGTGGCTGGACCAGGTGCTCGCCGGCGAGCCCGCGGTGGCGGTCGTCGACAGCAAAGTCGCGGCCCGCTCGCTGCAGCACTACCGCCGCGCGAACGTCGCTTGCGTCCACCTGGTGCACGGCGCGCATCACGACGCCGCGGGGCGGCCGACGGAATCGCGTCGCGAGCTGTTCGAGCACCTCGACCGGTGGGATGCGGTCTGCTTCCTCACCGAGCGCCAGCGCGCCACGGCGATCGCCGCGCTCGGTGACACCGGCGGACTCCACGTCGTCCACAACCCGGTGAGGGTACCGGATCGGATGCCGCCGCTGCCGCCCGACCGGCTGCACGGCGTGATCGTGTCGCGGCTCAGCCGCCTCAAGCGCCTCGACCAGGCCCTGGAGGTGATGGCGCGCGTGCGGGCGCTCGGCGTGCCGGTCACCGCCGAGATCGTCGGTGACGGCCCGGACCGCCGGCGTCTCGAGAAGGAGGCGATGCGGCTCGGGCTCGACGGTGCCGTGCGGTTCACCGGGTATTCGCCGGACGCCGCGGAGCGCTTCGCGGACGGCGCGTGGACGCTCCTGACCAGCAGATCGGAGGGCGAGTCGCTGTCGCTCCTCGAGGCGATGGGCGCCGGCTGCGTGCCGGTCGCGTACGACATCCCCTACGGCCCTGCCGAACTGATCCGGCCCGGCCGCACAGGTCACCTCGTGGCGGACGGCGACATCGCCGGCGCGACCGCGGCGCTCGTCGAGCTCTGCACGCTCGACGACGACGCCTTCGCCGAGCTGCGGCGCAGCGCGCGGCGCGTGGCGGAGGTGGGTCACAGCGATGACGCGGCACTCGCCCGGTGGGCCGAGGTCGAGCGCGCCGCGATCCGGCGGCACCACGAGAACCACCGGCGGGCCCGCCGCTCGCTCGTGCGCCGCGCGGTCGGTCGCGCGGTGCGTGTCAGTCGAGGAGCAGTGCGGGCTCTTCGAGGATCGACGCCACATCCGCGATGAATCGCGACATCCCGTCGCCGTCGACCACCCGGTGGTCGAACGAGCCGGCGACCGTGGTCACCCAGCGCGGACGCACCTCGCCGTCGACGACCCACGGCTTCTGGCGGATCGTGCCCAGCGCCACGATGCCGGCCTCGCCCGGGTTGATGATCGGGGTGCCTGCGTCCATGCCGAAGACGCCGATGTTGGTGATGGTGATCGTGCCGCCGTGCTGGTCGGCCGGGGTGGTCTTCCCCTCGCGCGCGGTCAGCGTGAGCTTCTCCAGCGCCCGGGCGAGTTCGCGCATCGAGAGGTCCTGCGCGTCCTTGATGTTCGGCACCAGGAGCCCGCGCGGGGTCGCCGCGGCGATCCCGAGGTTGACGTAGCGCCGGACGCGGATCTCTGCGCCGCCCTCGGCATCCACCCACGCGGCATTGACCATGGGGGTGCGCCGCGCGGCCCAGATCACGGCGCGCGCCATGATGAGCAGCGGCGAGACCTTGACGTCGGCGAAGTCCGGCGAGGTCTTGAGCCGCTTGACAAGCTCCATCGTGCGACTGGCGTCGACGTCGGTCCACACCGAGACGTGCGGAGCCGAGTACGCCGACTGCACCATCGCCGACGACGTGGCCTTGCGCACGCCCTTGACCGCGATGGTCTCCTCGCGGCCGGCGGCGTCGGGAGCGGGCGTCGACGGCGCGACCTCCGCGGGGCCCGGCGCCGGGCGGGCGGCGGTCGCCGGCGCCGCGACCGAGATGGTCTCTTCGCGCACGTCGCCCCACTCGGGCGTCTCGATGTTGCGGAACACGCTCGCCTGCGATGCGTGGCGCACGACGTCGTCGCGGGTCACCTCGCCGGCCGGGCCGCTCGGCGCGACCGCGGCCAGCTCCACCCCGAGATCGCGGGCGAGCTTGCGGATCGGGGGCTTCGCGATGATGCCGACGGATGCCGCGACCCGCTCGGCCGCTGGCACCGCGGGCCTGCGCCGGCGCGACTGGACGTGACCGCCCGTGCCGTACCCGACGAGCACGGCGCCCGCACCCTCGGCCGCTTCGGCGGGTTCGCCATGCTCGGACTGCCCCACGGTCGCCGGGGATGCGGCATCCGTTGTCGAGGCGATGGTGATGATCGCCGTACCGACGTTCACCGTGTCACCCTCGGCGGCGAGCAGCTCGCCGACGGTGCCGGCGAACGGCGAGGGCAGCTCGACCAGCGACTTCGCGGTCTCGATCTCGACGAGCACGTCGTTGACCGCGACGCTGTCGCCCGGGCCGACCCGCCACTGG
The DNA here is from genome assembly GCF_010634885.1 of Microbacterium sp. B35-04. Taxonomy (NCBI): domain Bacteria; kingdom Bacillati; phylum Actinomycetota; class Actinomycetes; order Micrococcales; family Microbacteriaceae; genus Microbacterium; species Microbacterium sp. B35-04. The sequence continues at coordinate 10,311 of NZ_MWLP01000042.1, forward strand.
ACGATCTCGGCCTCGGTGAGGCCTTCGCCGACATCGGGGAGGACGAACGTCTGGGTCGAGCTCATGGAGTGTCCTTTCGAAAGACCCGGTCGTTGAGCGAGCTTGCGAGACGAAACGCGCGTGACGTTCCGGCCGGTCCGAGGCGTTTCGTCTCGCTCGTTCCTCGCTCGCTCAACGACCGGCTCCCTCTCAGTAGGCGAGTGACCGGTCGACGGCCTCGAGGATCCGGTCGGCGTCGGGCAGGAAGACGCCTTCGAGCTTGGCAGGGGGGAACGGGGCGTCGAACGCCGACACGCGCAGCACGGGCGCCTCGAGCGCGTAGAACGCGCGCTCCATCACGGTGGCGGCCACCTCGGAGCCGAGCGACGTGAAGCTCGGCGCCTCCTGCGCGTAGACCATGCGGCCGGTGCGCCGCACCGAGTCGAGGATCGGCCCGTAGTCCACGGGCGACAGCGAGCGCAGGTCGACGACCTCGATGCTGGTGCCCTCGGCCTCGGCGAGCACGGCGGCCTGCAGCATCGTCGTCACCATGGCGCCGTGGCCGACGAGCGTGATGTCGGTGCCGCGGCGGACGATGCGCGACGCGTGCAGTGGCAGCGCGCGGGCCGACGTGTCGACCTCGCCCTTCTGCCAGTACTTGCTCTTGGGCTCGAGGAAGATGACGGGGTCGGCCGAGGCGATCGCGTCCTGGATCATCCAGTAGCCGTCGTTCGGCGTCGACGGGCTCACGACACGCAGGCCCGGGGTGTGCGTGAAGTACGCCTCGGGGCTCTCCTGGTGGTGCTCGATGGCGCCGATGTGCCCGCCGTAGGGGATCCGGATCACGATCGGCATCTGCACCGCGCCCTCGAGGCGGTTGGTCATCTTCGCCAGCTGCGAGGTGATCTGGTCGAACGCGGGGAACACGAACCCGTCGAACTGGATCTCGACCACCGTCCGGAAGCCGGCCAGTGCCAGCCCGATCGCCGTGCCCACGAGGCCGGACTCGGCCAGCGGGCTGTCGATCACGCGCTGCTCGCCGAACTCCGCCTGCAGGCCCTCGGTGATGCGGAAGACCCCGCCGAGCTTGCCGATGTCCTCTCCCATCAGCAGCACGCGGTCGCTGCCGGCGAGGGACGCGCGCAGGCCCGCGTTGATCGCACGGCTGAGCGGCATCGTCTGCACGGCGGATGCTTCGGGCTCGGTGTCCACGGAGGGCTCGGCGCGTTTCGTCTCGCTCGTGCCTCGTTCGCGGGGCGGCCGGGTGTCGGTCACGATGCGCCTCCCTCGAAGGATGCCTCGTACCCGGCGAGCCACTCCCGCTGCTCCGCCATGAGGGGGTGGGGCTCGGAGTACACGTGGGCGAACATCTCGTCGGGCTCGAGTCCCCCCAGCGCGTTGGTGCGGGTGCGGATGTCGTCGGCGAGAGCCGCGCCCTCCGCGTCCACGTCGGCGAAGAACGACTCCGACGCGCCGCGCGCGAGGAGGAAGGCCTTCATGCGCGCGAGGGGATCGCGGCGGCGCCACGCGTCTTCCTCGCTCGAGGGCCGGTACTTCGTGGGATCGTCGCTCGTCGTGTGCGCGCCGAGCCGGTAGGTCATCGCCTCGATCGCCTGCGGCCCGCCACCGGCGCGCGCGTCGTCGAGTGCGGCGCGCGTGACGGCCCAGCTCGCGAGCACGTCGTTGCCGTCGATCAGCGTGCTCGGCATCCCGTAGCCCGCGCCGCGCTTGTACAGCGGCGAGCGCGACTGCGTCGAGACCGGCACGGAGATCGCCCACTGATTGTTCTGCAGGAAGAACACCTCGGGGGTGCGGTAGCTCGCGGCGAAGACCATAGCCTCGTGCACGTCGCCCTGGCTGGAGGCGCCGTCGCCGTAGTAGACGATGACGGCCTCGTCGCGATCGGCGTCGCCGGTGCCGCAGCGGCCGTCGAAGACGAGACCCATGCCGAACCCGGTGGCATGCAGCGTCTGCGACCCGAGCACGAGGGTGTAGATGTGGGTGTTGCCGTTCTTGGGGTCGGTCGGGTCCCACCCGCCGTGCGTCAGTCCGCGCATCACCCGGATGATGTCGATCGGGTCCACGCCGCGGATCTTCGTGACGACGTGCTCGCGGTAGGACGGGAAGATGTGGTCCTGCGTGCGCGCCGCCCGTGCGGAGCCGACCTGTGCGGCCTCCTGGCCGTAGCTCGGCGGCCAGAGGGCGAGCTGTCCCTGGCGCTGCAGGTTCGTCGCCTGCACGTCGAACGCGCGGATGACGGCCATGTCGCGGTAGAACGTCTCGAGGTCGGCGTCGGTCAGCGCATCGACGGCGGCGCGATATCGCTCGGCCGCGGGGGTCGGAGCGAAGGTGCCGTCGGCTTCGAGGAAGCGGACGAGTGCGGGGTCTTCGGGCACGGTGGTCTCCGAAGGTGCCGGGGCGCCAGTCGTCATCAAGTCTTCAGGCGGGGTCACCGTTCTACGCTAGCCCGCACTCCTGGGTGCCCTTCGGGGAGGTTCTTCACAACGGATGCTGCAATCCCTAGGACCTTCTCGACAGATTCCTCTTCGCCGACCGAGATGCGGATGCCGTCACCCACGAATGGGCGGACGATCAGGCCGGCCTCTTCGAAGGCTGCCGCGAAGGTCGCGGTCTCGTCGCCGGCCGGCAGCCACACGAAGTTGCCCTGCGCCTCGGGGACGTTCCAGCCGGTCTGGCGGAGGCCGTCCGCGAGCCGGTCGCGACGGTCGGCGATGACGCCGACCCGCTCGAGCAGCTCGCGCTCGGCGTCGAGGCTCGCCAGCGCCGCCTCCTCGGCGTGGGCGGTGACCGACAGCGGGATGGCGGTGCTGCGGGCCGCGTCGAGGACGCGCGGGTGGCCGACGGCGTAGCCGACGCGGAGCGCCGCCAGCCCGTAGGCCTTGGAGAAGGTGCGGAGCACCACGACGTTGGCGGGGGCGTCGGTCGCCAGCACGCGGGCTCCGTCGACGGCATCGGGGTCGGTGACGAACTCCGAGTACGCCTCGTCGAGGATCACGAGCACGTCGGAGGGCACACGGGCGACGAACCCGTCGAACTCGGCCTGGGTCACGACCGGGCCGGTGGGGTTGTTCGGGCTGCACACGATGATCGCGCGGGTGCGCTCCGTGATCGCAGCGGCCATCGCGTCGAGGTCGTGGCGGGCACCGGGGGCGAGCGGCACCTGCACTGCGGTGGCACCGGCCACGACCGCGAGCCACGGATAGGCCTCGAACGAGCGCCACGCGTAGATGACCTCGTCGCCCGGTCCGGACGTCGCCAGCACGAGCTGCGCCAGGATCGAGACGCTGCCGGCGCCGATGTGGATGCCGTCGGCCCTCACTCCGAAGCGCTCGGCGAGGCGCTCCCGCAGGCGTGCGGCGCTGGCATCCGGGTACCTGTTCAGCGCCGTCGCCGCCTGCACGCGCTCGAGCACGCCGGGCAGCGGGTCGAACGGGTTCTCGTTGCTCGACAGCTTGAACGCCTCTGCGCCGGCCTGCCGGCCCTGCTTGTACGGCGGCAGCGCGGCGACTTCGGGGCGCACGCGGACGGGGATCTCGGGAGCGTCGGTCACGGTCCCGAGTCTACGAGCGGCAGGAGATCCCGCCACCTGTGCGAGCTTGATACCGCTTCGGTACCGAGATACCATTTCGGTATGGCCATGACGGTTCGGCTGCCCGAAGAACTGGACGCGCAGCTCGAAGAGCTCGCCCGCGCCCGCCACACGTCGAAGCACGCGCTCATCATCGAGGCGACGTCCCAGCTCGTCAGCGCCGAGAGCGCGGTCGAGCGCGCAACGCGGGTGGCAATGGGCGTACGGGAACGCTACGCCGATCTCCTCACCCGCCTCGAGGATGCGTGACCGAGTATCTCCGCCTTCCTGAGGCCGCCGCGATTGCGGCGGACATGGGGCTTCACGTCAGGGATCTCGGACTGCTGTCGTCCGCGCTTGCACGGCCGGAGAGCGCGATGTTCGGTGTGGAGGCATACCCCGACCTGTTCGCCAAGGCGGCTGCCCTCATGTCCTCGCTCGGGCAGAACCACCCCTTCTTCGACGGCAACAAACGGTTCTCCTGGGTGGCGACCTTGACCTTCCTCGAGCTCAACGGCGCCGTGATCGACATGCCTGTCGACGGTGCGTTCGACTTCGTGCTCAATGTGGCTCAGAGCAAGATCGACCTGCCGGAGATCGCGCTCGCCCTGCGCGGAGCGGCGACACCCTAGATCCGCCGTTGGCGGCACCGGGTGCCCGTGGAAGACTGGGCGGACTATGGGCTTCCTCATCCGCGTCGTCATCAACGCCTTCGCCATCTGGGTCGTCACCCTGATCCCGGCGCTCCAGGTCTTCGTCGTCCCCTTCCCTCCGGGGGAGACGCTCCAGATGGTGCTGACGCTGCTCATCGTGGCGGCGATCTTCGCGCTCGTGAACACGATCATCGGCACCGTCATCAAGGTGCTCGCGTTCCCGCTCTACATCCTCACGCTGGGTCTCATCGGCCTCCTCATCAACGCGTTCCTGCTGTGGCTGACGGCCTGGCTCACGCACTGGTGGAACTGGGGTCTGCGCGTCGAGGACTTCTGGTGGGGCATCGTCGCGGCGATCATCATCACCGTCATCAACTGGGTCTTCGGCATCATCCTGCGCCCTCGCAAGGACTGACTCAGCCGGCGCCGCGCGTCGCGGCGTACTCGGTGACCTCGACGGACTCCGCGCCGGCCAGTTCGTCGAAGACGCCGCGAAGGCCGTCGACGCGCGGATCGGCCGACCCGTCGACGAGGGCCGCCGTCTCGGCGTACACGGTCAGGCGGTGAGCGGGCAGCCGCGTGTCGTCGAGTTCGACCTGGGGGTCCGCCACCCGTTCGACGATGAAGCTGCCGGACGCGCCGACCGGTTCCGCGTGCCCGCCGCCGGCGAGCGCGACGACGGGATCGTCGGTATGGCGCACCGACACACTCAGCGTGCCGGGTCCGACGTCCGCGTCGACGGGCGAGCCCAGCGACACGAGCGTCTGCGTGTCGTACGGGCTTTCCAGCGCCAGGTGCGCTCCGATCATCGCGCCCTGCGAGAACCCGAACACGTGGACGGCGTCGCCGGGCTGCGCCCCGGCCGCGGCGAGCGCCGCCTCGGTCGCGGCGTAGGAGTCCGACATCCTTCCCGCGTACAGGTCGAGGTTCGAGGCGTTGTCCCACGGGTCGTCGCCGCCCATCGAGCCCGATTGCATGCCGGCGATGTAGACGGCGTACCGCTGGGACCCGTCGGCCATGGCGTAGCGCTCGACCCGCACCCGCGCGTCGCCGTCGCTAGGAATCCGCGCGGTCGCCGCGGCCAGGCTCCGCGGCGCCACCGACGACGGCGCCCGCGATGACGGCGTGACCGGCATGCCCCCGGGTCCGACGGGCGGCGGCGCCACGACCGGTCCGGCGCTGCCCGGTGCCGCCGGTGCGACGGGCGTCAGGGTCACCGGACCGGCGGCACCCCAGAGCCGCGCCTCCCGTGAGAGCCGTCCCGTGCCGGAGAGACCCGCCGCGACCGCGCCGCCGAGAGTGAGCAGGCCGGCGCCGGCGCCGGCCGCGATGGCACCGGCGTCGTGGACCTCGCTGCCCACGCCGACGCCCCACTGCGTCGCCTGCCGCACGAGCTCGGACGGCCACATGACCCCGTACCCGAACTCCGCGCCGAGCGCCGTCCGCCAGGCGTCGGGATGCTGCTCGACCAGCATGCTCAGCCGTGCGTCGAGGCGCTGCGCGCGAGCGCCGTCGCCGGCGAGCACGGCGGCCCGGTGCGCTGCCTGGATCTCGACCATCTCGTAGGCGTACGCCGCCTCGCGCAGCGCGAGGGCGATCGCCTCCGCCTCTGCCTGCACGGCTTCCAGCTTCGCCGCCAGCACGGATGCCGACGCCCGGACGTCGTCGGCATGCACCGGCTGCGTCCGCAGTTCGCTCTGCAGGGCCCGCACGCTCCCGGCCACCTCGGCGAGCGCCTCCCTGGCGGCGTCGAAGCGCACGGCGGCCGCCGACAGGGTCGCCGTATCAACCGCCACGGCCCCGCCGCTGCGGATCTGCAGGCCGTCGTCGACGCGGGGCCAGTGGTCCGCGAAGAGGCCGATGATCCCCTCGTTCGGCCCGACCCGCCCCGGTTGCTGGGCGAGGTCGGGCGCCAGCGGGCCGGGTGCGGGCGAGGCGCCGTCCCCCGCGGCGCTTGGCGGGAACTGGTCGTCGCCCGGCCGCATCTCGCTCATCGACCAGCTCCCGGGAGCAGGCTGGTGAGGGACTCCGCGAACGCCGCGCGATCGCGAGCGCGTGCGGTGTCGTGCCGCGCCGTCTCTGCGAGGCACGACAGGCCCGACACGTCGCCCGCCCACGCGGTGGCGCGCTCGTGGAAGGCGCTCGCGGCCTTCGCCTGCCAGTCGACGGCGTCGGCGAGACCGCGGGCGACGTGCGCAGCATCCGTGATCCGCGTGAGGAGTCGTGAGAACTCGCGCTCGATCTGGGACAGCTGGTGGGCCGCCGAGTCGGCGGGCGGGAAAGCGAACGTCACCCGTCGATCGTCGTCCTCGGCGGAGCGCGATCGAGCGCGTCCGTGGGAGTCCGTGGAGACTCGCGCGCACCCGGCCGGCTGTGGAGGAGGGGCGCAGTGATGGAGGAGGGGGCACTGCGACGGAGGAGCGCCGTTCCGCATTCGGAACGACGCTCCTCCAGGTGCCAGCTCGCGGGCGGCTACTTGCCGACGACCACCTCGGCGCTGTCCGTCGCGGTGTTGCCCGCGGCATCCGTCGCCGTCCAGGTGAAGCGGTAGACCGCACCCTTCACGGCCAGGACCCGGAAGGTGTCCTCGTCGATCTGCTCCCAGCGCGCCTTCGAGGAGCCCGTGACACCGACTCCGTCGAACGCGACGGTGACGTCGCCACGGTCATCATCGGCGTCGATCGTGAACTCCACCGTGCGGAGTTTGTTGTTCGGCGGGAAGACGACCGACGGGTCGGCGGTCACCTCGATGGTGGGGTCCGTCGTGTCTGGCGGCGTGAGGTTCAGCCCGACGATCACCGGGTCGTGGTCGCTCGACCGGTAGGGGTCGGGCGCCCACAGCGCGTCCTGTGCCGGCTGCTTGAACGACATGTCGTAGTCGATGAGGCTCGGCTCGTCGGCGTTGATGTGCCACGCCGCTGCGCCCGACACGTCGGCGAGCAGCGCCGGCTGCGCCAGTGCGTAGTCGAGGTAGCCGATCTGCCCGTCGAACACGTACGAGTACGCGTGCTCGCCGTTGAACTTCTTCTCGAGGTCCGTGAAGCCGCCCGCCACGAAGGCGTCGATCGCGTCCTCGTGGTCGTACGCGTTCAGGTCGCCGATCACGATCGCGCGGCCGTCGGGCGCCACGGTGTTGTTCAGCCACGCGGTGAGCGCCGTCGCCGCGGCCGTGCGAGCCGCACTGCAGTTGCCCTGGCCGTCGCCGAGGTCGGGACTCTCGGAGCATGCCGAGCCCTTCGACTTCAGGTGGTTGACCGAAACGACGAACTCCTCGCCGGTCTCGGTCGACGCGAACCGCTGCGTGAGCCCCGGCCGGTGGCGCTGGTCCGACCAGGCCGGGTCGACCGCGCTCGTCATCAGCAGGTGTGCGCCCACCGGGCTGACCGTCGACGGCTTGTAGATGATCGCCGTGGTGATCGCGTCGGTGCCGATGACGCCGGTCATGACGGGCACGTACGTGCCGGCGCCGACGCGCGCGTTCAGCGCGTCGGCGAGCGCCTGCACCGCCGTGCCGTTGTTCTCGATCTCCAGCAGACCGAACACGTCGGCGTCGATCTCGGCGAGCGCGGAGACGATCTTGTCCTGCTGCCGCTGGAACTCCTCCGCGGTGTCGGCACCCCGGTGGTAGTCGTCGTCGTCATCATTCGTCGGGGTCGGGTCGAGCGACGTGAAGTAGTTCAGCACGTTGAAGCTCGAGATCTTCAGGTCGCCGCCGACGTCGGGAAGCGCCGGACGCGCGTTCGCGACGGTGAAGTCGGCACCGTCGGTCGGCTGCACGCCCCACGTCGAGAAGCGGTAGTCCAGCACGCCGATCGCGTTCTGCACCAGGTCGCCGCTTCGGAACGAGTGAGCGAGCGTGAACACCTCTCCGTCCGGGTGGATCGCCGGGTCGGGGTTCTGGGTGCCTCGCCCGTCGTCGAGCGTGATGCTGTTCTCGAGGTTCGCCGCGGCGAGGGCGTTCGCCGCAGCGCCCGGCTCGACGACCGCGGTCGGCGTGTCGAGGCGCCCGTTCGTCAGGGTGATGGTGCCGAAGCGGCCGTACTCGAACGTCTCGCCGATCGCGAGGTTCTGCGGAAGCGCGACGTACATGCCCTCGAGCGCCTCGCGCTGCGTCTCGGTCGCCGGCAGCGTCAACGGCGCGGCCGGCGGCAGGGGCTGACCCGTCGCGCACACCTCGAGGTCGAGCGCCTTGAGCTCGGTGAGGCCGAAGAACTCGTCCACCTCGCCTGCCACGTTCACCACGTCGCCCACCGCGACGTCGGGCCCCGCCGGGTGGTGCACGAAGATCCCGTCGGAGGTGGCGGTGTCGCCGTCGCCGGCATCCTGGAGGTAGAAGCCCTCGAATCCGCCGGTCTGGAAGTCGCCCACCACGGTGCCCTCGAGCCGCAGGAACTCGCCGTCGCGCGGCGATGCCGCACCCGACCCCTGCACCGAGCTGACGGTGGCGACATCGAGGTCGCAGCCCGCCTCGATCGGCGGGGGCGGCGGGACGGCGCCGTTGACGGCGCCCGGCGTGTTGAACGCCTCGCCGAAGGCCGGCGTACCGGCGGTGCCGTTGTAGCCCGCGAGGTCGAAGTCGTTGCGCACCCAGTCGGCCGCGGCGTTCGTGTCGGCGCCGTCCGGAATGCGGGACGCTCCGCCCGGGTCGAAGGGGAGCCCGTCATACGACACGCCGAGCACGGCGCCGCCGTAGGTGAGATCGGTCGTGCCGCCGTCGCTGACGGCGACCGCATCCACGACGGTGAAGCCGAGGCCGTCGTCGACGACGCCGTCGTCGTTCGTGTCGATGTCCGTGCCCAGGGAAGGCGCGCTGCCGGTCACCAGGAGGAGGCTGACGGTGCCGTTCTCGAGCGCGCCGTTGCCGAGCGTGGCGAGGGTGCGACCCGACGCATCAGCCGCGCCGAACGAGATGACCTCGTCCACGGTGCCGGTGACGGTGCCGTTGAAATCGCCCTCGATCTCCAGCACCCGGTAGGCGGACAGATCGGTGGTGGCAGGGTTCGCGAGCAGCTCGACGTATTCGACGTCGGCCGTGCCGACCGTGTCGGCCGAGAACTCGTTGATGACGACGCGCGGCGCGGGCGGCTCCCCGCCGCAATCCGCGGTGTGGGTGCCGAGGCCGTCGAAGGTGTTGCTGGCATAGCCGACCCAGCCGGCCGTCGGGTCGAACGCGTCCGCGCCGTTCTCATCGCCGACGCACGTGCCCGCAGCGCGGCGGAGCGTGTTGTCCTGGGTGGAGTTGGTCCCGGTGCCCCATTCCGTCCCCGGATCGGTGCCGATCTGTCCGAAGACGTCGACGATCGCGCCGTTCTTCGCCAGTGCGATCGCGTCGTCGCCGTTGAACAGCGACGCCGTCGTCGTCTGATCAGCGACCGCGCCGATCGCGGGATCCACCGGGTTCGAGGCGGTCGGTCCCTGCGCGAAGACGAAGACGTCCCCCGCCGCCACCGTGCCGGTGAGTGGGAACGACGTCGGCGTCGACGAGCCGTTGAAGAACAGCTGCAGTGCGTACCCGGCGGCGGCCAGGTCGACGGCGGCCGCACTCGGGTTGTAGAGCTCGATCGCCTTGTTGAACGAGCTGCCTTCGACGTACTCGCTGATGAACAGATCACCGGATGCCGCGGCCGCGGGTGCGGCGAACGCCACCACCCCGGTGGCGGCCAGCGCGGCGGCGGCCAGGGCGGCGGTCAGTCTGCGGGGAGAATGGGACACGGAACCTCCACGTGGGATGCGCGGATGGTGTGCCGCGCATGCGAAGGGCAGGCCGGTCGCCTCCCCGTGAGAGCAAAGCTAAGGGAGCAGCATCCGTTCACGGAAGAGTCCAGGCGGAGAGATCCTTAACGTTCGGTGTCGGCTCGGGCCAGAATGGACCCCATGACCGCGAGCGACGTGGCGCCCTTCCGCGTCGTGTTCGTGTGCACCGGGAACATCTGCCGCTCTCCGATGGCGGAGGTGGTGTTCCGGGAGTTCGCGGATGCCTCGGGCCTGGGTGCCCGCGTGGCGTCGACGAGTGCCGGGACCGGCGACTGGCACGTCGGCGAGCAGGCGGATCTGCGCACCATCGCGGCGCTCGAGCGCGCCGGGTACGACGGAGCCCACCACCGGGCGCGCCAGTTCACGCACGCCGACTTCGCCCACAGCGACCTCGTGGTGGCGCTGGACCGCAGCCACGAGCGGATCCTGCGCGGATGGGCCCGCACCGAAGGCGACGCCGACAAGATCGCCCTGCTGCTGTCGTTCGATCCGTCGGCCCAGTCCCTCGACGTCCCTGACCCGTACTATGCCGGGCCCGGAATGTTCGACGAGGTGCTCGGTATGATCGAGAGCGCGAGCCGGGCGCTCTTCCGGCAGCTCGAACCCGCCATCCGCCCGGCGCCATGACCTCCGCCGTCATGTCGCCGATCGACGGTCGCCCCCTGATCGCCGCCACAGGATCCTCCGAGACCGACGGGAGTCACCGTGACCGCTCCTTCCCCTGCTGACCTGCCCTGGCAGCCCCTGAGCCCCCTCGACGGGCGCTACCGCGCCGCCGTGGGCGAGCTGGGCGCGTACCTCTCGGAGGCCGGGCTCAACCGCGCGCGCGTCGAGGTCGAGGTGGAGTGGCTCATCGCCCTCACCGACCACTCGCTGTTCGGCACCGCGCCGTTGGAGGACGCCGACAAGGCCAGCCTGCGCGCGCTGTACCTCGAGTTCGGCCAGGCCGAGATCGACTGGCTCGCCGAGAAGGAGGCGGTCACCCGCCACGACGTCAAGGCCGTCGAGTATCTGGTGCGCGACCGGCTGTCGGCGCTGGGCCTCGACGCCATCGCCGAGCTGACCCACTTCGCCTGCACCAGCGAGGACATCAACTCGACGTCGTACGCCCTCACCGTGCAGCGCGCGGTGCAGCGCATCTGGCTGCCGAAGCTGCGCGCCGTCATCGCCGCCCTCACCGAGCTCGCGGTGGAGCACCGCGACGCCGCGATGCTGTCGCGCACGCACGGGCAGCCCGCGACCCCGTCGACGATGGGCAAGGAGCTGGGCGTGTTCGCGTGGCGCCTCGCCCGCGTCGCCGACCAGATCGAGGGCGGGGAGTACCTCGCGAAGTTCTCGGGCGCGACCGGCACCTGGTCTGCGCACCTCGCAGCCGCTCCGGAGGTCGACTGGCCCGAGGTCTCCCGCGCGTTCATCGAGGGTCTGGGGCTCGACTTCAACATCCTCACGACCCAGATCGAGTCCCACGACTGGCAGGTCGAGCTGTACGACCGCGTGCGGCATGCCGGCGGCATCCTTCACAATCTGGCGACCGACATCTGGACGTACATCTCGATCGGCTACTTCACCCAGATCCCGGTCGCCGGGGCCACCGGCTCGTCGACGATGCCGCACAAGATCAACCCCATCCGGTTCGAGAACGCCGAGGCGAACCTCGAGATCGCGGGCGGGCTGCTCGCGACGCTCTCGCAGACGCTGGTCACGAGCCGCATGCAGCGCGATCTGACCGACTCCACGACGCAGCGCAACATCGGCGTCGCGTTCGGGCACGCGCTGCTCGCGCTCGACAACCTGCAGCGCGGGCTGCGCGAGATCTCGCTGGCCGAGGACGCGCTGCTCGCCGACCTCGACGCCAACTGGGAGGTGCTCGCCGAGGCGATCCAGACGGTGGTCCGCGCCGAGATCGCCGCCGGCCGCTCGCAGATCAGCGACCCCTACGCGCTGCTCAAGGACCTCACCCGCGGCCGTCGCGTCGGCGCGCCCGAGCTCGCCGAGTTCGTGCGAGGCCTCGACATCGGCGACGACGCGAAGGAGCGCCTGCTCGCGCTCACCCCCGCGACATACGACGGCCTCGCTTCGAAGCTGGTCGACGAGCTCGGTTAGTCGTTCCGCTCAACGACCGGGAGCCAGGTTCCGGTCGTTGAGCGAGGGAGCGCCAGCGACCGAGACGAAACGCCTCGAGCCGACGTCTGGCGCCGGGTTCGGGGCGTTTCTCTGCGTTTCGACTCGCAAGCTCGCTCAACGACCACGTTCCTCGCTCGCTCAACGACCGAGTCAAGGGTTCCGGTGCGGAGCCTGGGTCAGGGTTTCGGGTCTCCGGATGCGGCGGCATCCGGATTCTCGCCCGGCTCCGGCTTCTCGGACTCGTCGTCGAAGAGCACCGGCCGGTCGATCTGCTTCGTCACCTGGGCGGGGTCGACCGCGAGCAGCAGCAGCGAAACGATGAGCAGCACCGCGATGAAGCTGACGCCCGCGATGACCAGGGCGGTGATGATCGCACGCTGGGCCTCTTCGGCGGTGCGCTGCTGGAAGAAGCCCATCGACACGAGCGTCACGATTCCCGCGAACAGCGCGGCGCCGAAGGCCATCCCGAGCAGCTGCAGGGGCTTCATCAGATCGCGGCGGGTGGGGCTGTCGTGGCTCACGCGGAGTCCTTCTGCGGGGTGGGGTCGGCGGATGCGGGTGCATCCTCCGTGAAGTTCTCGGCTGTGTCCGGCTCTGCGGGGCGCGGTGAGAAGCCGGCGATGCCGAGGTACACCGCGACGATCGCCGCGTAGCCGCCGAACAGCCCGACGCCGATGGTGATGCCGGTGAGGGTGAACGTCGCGCTCGCCTCTTCGATCGTGTAGTCCAGCGCGTAGGCGGGCTGGACGAAGAGCAGCGCGATGCCGAGCAGCGCCGTGATCGCGCCGATCACCGCGGCGTCGCGGCTCTCGGATCGCGGTCCGACGGGCGCGGCGGGGCGGGCGTCGGGAATGCCGGGTGCGATCTCGCGGCGGGTGCCCCGGCCGGCGAGGCCGCGCCACCCGGCGATGAGCTCGATGACGCCGCTGATGAGGGCCCACGCGATCACGATGGTGAAGTAGCCGGCCACCGTGCGCAGCGGGTGGAGGCCGCTCGCCATGCCCGCGACGACGGTCACGCCGCCGAGTGCGGCGGCCGGCCACCGGCGGCCGGCCGGGTAGACCAGCCACACCGAGAGCAGCAGCACGAGGCCGGTGGCGATGGCGAAGCCGCTGAAGACCGCGCTGCCGACCAGTGCCGAATGGTCCGACGAGAACGTGATCATGATCGCCGCGATGGCCGCGAAGGCGGCGCGCGCGAGTTGCACGTGGCGCACGGCGAACGTGCGGGAATCGGCTGAGGTCACGGTGGTCCTGCGGAGAGGCGGGTTCTCGGGAACGAGAACGGATGCCTCCAGTCTACGTGCGTCATAGGTGACAGCATCCTGAACCCGCTTCCCGGTCAGGCATCCGTCACCCCAGCGTGTCGAGGATGCCGGTGAGGAGCTCGAACGTGGTCAGCGGCGAGATGATCGCGAACCGCAGCACCGGCTCGCCGGCGTGGGAGCTGGGCACGACGAACGCGTGCTGCTCCTCGAGGAGGCGGTCCGACCAGGCCTCGTACTCGGCGAGCGTCCAGCCCTCGCGGCGGAACACCACCACCGACAACTGCGGGTCGCGCACGAGCGACAGCCCCTCGCGCGCCTCGATCTCGTCGGCGATGCGCCGGGCGAGATCGATGCCGTACTCGATCGTGGCCCGGTACGCGTCGGTGCCGTGGGTGGCGAGCGAGAACCACAGCGGCAGACCGCGGGCGCGGCGGGTCAGCTGGATGGCGAGATCCGACGGATTCCAGTCCGGCTTGCCGGTGAGGGTGTCGAGGTACTCGGCCTTCTGCGTGTGCGCCGACAGCGCCAGCGCGGGCTCTCGGTAGATGAGGGCGCACGCGTCGAACGGCGCGAACAGCCACTTGTGCGGATCGACGATGACCGAGTCGGCGAGCTCGACGCCCGCGAACACCGGGCGCATCCGCTCGACGAGCATCGCCGCCAGCCCGTAGGCGCCGTCCACGTGGAACCACACGCCGCGCTCGCGAGCGACGGCGCCGACGCCCGCGATGTCGTCGACGATGCCGAAGTTCGTCGTGCCGGCGGTGGCCACCACCGCGAGCACCGCGTCGCCGTGCTCGTCGAGCGCACGCGCGACGGCATCGCCGTGCAGGCGCCCGTCGGCGTCGACCTCGGCGGTCGCGACGTCCACGTCCATGACGGCCGCCGCCGACGCGATCGACGAGTGCGCCTCGGCGCTGCAGACGACCACCCAGCGCGCGGGAGCAGGGCGCCCCTTTTCCGAGAGCCGCCGGCGGGCGGCATCCCGTGCGGTCACAAGCGCCGAGAGGTTGCCGATCGTGCCGCCCTGCACGAAGACCCCGCCTGCGCCAGGGGGCATCCCGAACTCCGTCGCGAGCCAGTGCAGCACCTCGTTCTCGGCGTAGACGGCGCCGGAGCCCTCCATCCACGAGCCGCCGTAGATGGCGGATGCCGACACCACGACGTCGAACGCCAGCGAGGCCTTGGTGGGGGCCGAGGGGATGAAGGAGAGGTAGCCGGGGTGATCGGTGGATACGCAGGACGGCGCGAGCACGTTCTCGAACAGCGCGATGGCGCGCCGCGAGCCGATGCCGTCGGCGGTGATCGACCCCGACGCCAGCCGCTCGAGATCGCGGGGCGTCATCGGCTTGTCGAGGGGCACGTCCTCGTACAGGGCACGGCGCCGGGCGTATTCGAGCACGTCTTCGACCGTGTGACGCGTGTCGGGCGAGATGGCGTGCATCTCGTGCGGGGATGTCGCGGACATTGCGTCTCCTCGATGGTCGGGCTCCAGATCACGCTAGACCACCGCGATCCCCCCGGAGCGAGCGAGTTCGGGGCGCACCGCGTGCGCCCGGGGCGTGCGGCACGCGCCCCGAACGGACGCGGTGCGCCCCAATCCAGGGAGACGCTCGTTCGGATGATCCAGCAGGAATGGAGAAGCGCGGCCGCCGGCCGCGTCGTAGCGTGAGGATCACAAGCCGCGAGGCTGCCCCACGAACGCAAAGGAGAACGGACATGGCCGGCAAGACGACGTCGGACGGACTGAGTGAGATCGAGCGCCAGGCCGTCAAGGACCGCGCCCAGGAGCTGCGCGCCCAGGCCAAGGCGGGAAAGAACCGCGAAGCGGGCACGAAGCAGGTGCTCGAGGCGATCGGCAAGCTCGAGGGCACCGACAAGGCGCTCGCCGAGGGCCTGCACAAGGTCGTCTCCGAGACGGCACCCGACCTGGTGCCGAAGACGTTCTACGGCTTTCCCGCCTACGCGAACGGCGACGGCAAGGTCGTCGTGTTCATCCAGCCTTCGTCGAAGTTCAAGACGCGCTACGCCACGATCAACTTCGACGAGCCTTCGCACCTCGACGACGGCGACATGTGGCCGATCGGCTTTGCGGTGCTCGCCTGGACCCCGGAGGTCGAGAAGAAGGTCACGCAGCTGGTGAAGACCGCCGTCGCACCCGCGTGACGTCTAGCTCGTCGCCGCCGCGCCGCCGTCGACCCCCGAGCGGGCGGCGGCGCGGTCGGCGTGACCGAGCTGGCGCCCGGGGGCGATGCGGTCGCGCACCCGGCGCTTGAGCGCGACGATGTCGGGGAAGCCGCCGTCGGCGGCGCGTGACCACACCAGCTCGTCGTCGGCGTAGACCTCGAAGATCCCGCCGGTGCCGGGCTCGAGGGTGGCGCCGCCGCCCATCAGCTCGGCCTGGAAGGTCGTGAGCAGCTCCTGGGCGACCCATGCCGCTCGGAGCATCCATGCGCATTGCGTGCAGTAGACCACGCGCACGTGATGAGTCATGCCGGTCCCCCGTCCGGCGAGAGGTCCGGTGAGAGGAACTCCAGCGCCGCCTCGCGGAACGCGCGCGAGCCCGGTGTGTTGAAGTGGTGTCGTCCCGGGATCTCGAGGAACCTGCCGTCCGGCGCGGTGGCCGCGAGCGTGCGCGAGCGTTCGAGGATCGCGTCCTCCGATCCGGTGGCGAAGAGGACGGGCTGCGTGGGTGGATGCTCCGGGTCCGGGTCCGCGTCGCCGAAGCGCATGCCCTCGGCGAGCGCGATCAGCGCACGTAGGTCGTTGTCGGGCACCCGCTCGGCCAGCCGGACGTAGTTCTGGGTCACCGCGTCGGTGACCGGTATGCCCTCTTCGGCATACGCGCGAGCCTGATCGATCCGCAGACGGCCGAGTGGACGGCCGTCAGGGATGCCGCCCAGCACGGCACGACTGATGTGCTCGGGCGCATCCACCGCGAGCTGCCAGCCCACACGCGCGCCGAGGGAGTATCCGACGTACCGCACGGCGTCGACCAGGTAGGTGTCGAGCACCACGATGAGGTCGGCGACGAAGGCGGCCATGGAGTACGCGAGGGCGTCGTACGGCTTGTCACTGGCGCCATGACCACGCTGATCGACGCCGATGACGCGGTATCCGGCCGCGGTCAGCATCCGCACCCAGCCGGTGTCGACCCAGTTGTCGCGGCAGCTCGAGGCGAATCCGTGCACGCACAGCACGGTCTCGGCGTCGGGCTCGCCCCACGCGTACGTCGCGAGCTGGTACCCCTCTGCCGACATCACATAGCTGGGCGGCGGCATCTCGGTGCGCACGAGGGGGGCGACGGCATCCATACCCGCCATTCTGCTCTTCCACCTACCCGCACGGCCTCACGGCCTCGGATGGTGTCCCACCCGTACAGCGTGGCGGAGCCACTGACGCCCGGGCGCGAGCGGAGGAGATTACGCCCTTCGGCACGGATTCGCAACGGGCTGAGTCATCGGCGCTGTTCCGCCTAACGTCGCTGCATGAGCACGGACGACACCCGAGGTGCACGCCCGACGGAGCCGCTGGCACCGCGGCGCACCGATACCGACCTCGATCACGACGGCGTGGCCGATCACCGCGAAGCCGTGGCCGATCGCAGCGACGCGTCTCTCCGCGAGACCGTCGTGGCGCGTGAGCGCGAGCGTTTCGGCGGCATCAAGTTCGGCGCCGCCTTCTTCGGCTGGCTCACTGCCCTGGGCGCTCTGGTGGCCCTGACCGCTGTGGTGGCCGCGATCGGCGCGGCGACAGGTCTTGCGTCGCCGGCGACGGTCGAAGACGCCGTCGACGCCGCCGACCAGAACATGACGGCGGCGACCATCATCGGCGCGATCGCCATCGCGGTCGTGCTGTTCGTCGCCTACTTCGCCGGCGGATATGTCGCGGGGCGCATGGCCCGGCTGAGCGGGGCGAAGCAGGGTCTGGCGGTCTGGCTCTGGGCCATCGCCATCGCCATCCTCGTCGCCGTCGTGACGGCGATCGCGGGTTCCCAGTGGGACATCCTGGCAAACGTCGATATCTTCCCGCGCATCCCGGTGACCGTCGAGACCGCCACCTGGACCGGCATCCTGACCGCGATCGGCGCTGCTGTGATCACGCTCATCGCGGCGATCCTCGGCGGCGCGGCCGGCATGCGCTACCACCGCCGCGTGGACCGGGCCGGCTTCGGCGACGACCGGGTCTGAACCTCAACCTCTAACCACCACGAGAAAGGAGATCCACCATGGGTCTTGACGATGACATCAAGCACAACGCTGAAGACATCAAGGGCAAGGCGAAGGAGGCGGTCGGTGACGCGACCGACAACGAGCGCCTGCAGGCCGAGGGCGTGGGCGATCAGGCCAGCGCGAAGATGAAGAAGGCCGGCCAGGACGTGAAGGACGCGCTCACCGACGATCGGTGATCTGCCGCGACGGTGCCCCGGATCCCCGGCGGATCCGGGGCACCGCCGTGTCCGGCCGGCGGCGGCGCGGACGGACTCAGAAGACGTCCCACTCCCGCGCGCGTTCCACGAGCACATCGATCACCCGCGTCGTCGCGGGCGTCGGGGGCTCGCCGGCGCGGATCGCCAGGTGCAGGGTGTTGATCGGCGCTTCGTCCGCACGGTGCAGCACCTCCACGGTGCCCGCGCCGATCGCCGGTTCGGCGAGGTAGCGGGGCAGCGCCGAGATGCCGGCGGCGGCCACCACCGCCGCGAGCACGGCCCTCAGGTCGGGCACCGTGATCGCGACCGCGTTGGCCGGGCGGCGCCCGAACTGGCTGCGCCAGTAGCGCCGCACGATCGACAGGTCGGCGTCGTACGCGACGAGCGGCAGATGCTGCAGGGCGCCTGCGGGATCGGCGGCGAGGCGCCCACGGTCGATGGTCCGCGCGAGGGACGGCGCCCCGACGAGCACGAACTCCTCGTCGACGAGGCCGCGATACCGGATGCCGCGCAGCGGCGTCCGCACCGACGACACGACGACGTCGAGGTCGCCGTCCGCGAGCCGGGCGAGCAGGTCGTGCGCGAGACCGAGGCCGAACTCGACGCGGACGCCGGCGCTGGCGAGCGGCGCCAGCGCGGGGACCACGCGGAGTGCGACGACGTCGCTCGCGCCGCCCACCCGCACCGTCTCGACCGGACCCGGCGCCGGCGCCGTCCACACCTCGCGCAGCCGGTCGACCGGCGACGCCACGCGCACGGCGAGCGCGTCGCCGGCAGGGGTCGGCGTGACCCCGCGCACCGATCTCGTGAAGAGCGGCATGCCGAGCTCGCTCTCGAGCCGGGCGATGCGCTCGCTCACCGACGGCTGACTCAGTCCCAGGCGTGCGGCGGCTGCCGTGATCGACCCGGCGCGGTGCACCTCGACGAACGTGTGCAGCAGATCGAGCTCTTGCATGCGGCATCCGTCCATCAGAAAATCTATGGCTGCTACCCAGCATAGGAAATGAGGGCGATGGATGCCTCGTTCCCTCCCACAGCGGCTCGCGCGAGTCGTCGAACAGGAGAGACAGACATGGCACACGTACTCATGGCGGTCACCGGCGCGGACGCCATCGTCCTCACGGACGGCACGGCGCACCCCACCGGGTTCTGGGCGGAGGAGCTCGTCGAGCTGCACCGGGGACTCGTGGCGGCCGGACACGACGTCGACATCGCGACTCCGGGTGGCGTGCGCCCGACCGTCGATCCCGGCAGCCTTTCCGGAGACACCGCAGTGCTGACCGACTACCTCGCCTCGATCGAAGAACTCCTGGCGCATCCGCGGGCGCTCGCCGACGTGACAGACGGGGAGTACGACGCGATCGCGCTGCCTGGTGGCCACGGCCCGATGGTGGACCTCGCCGTCGACGCCGATCTGGGTCGGCTGCTCGTGGACGCGCTGGACCGGGACGCGGTCGTGGGCGTGCTGTGCCACGGGCCGGCCGGACTGCTCAGCGCCGTGCGGCCGGACGGGTCGTTCGCATTCGCCGGCCGCCGGCTGGCCGTCTTCACCGACGAAGAGGAGCGTCAGGGCGGACTCGGCGACGGCTCGCCCTACCTGGTGGAGTCGTGCCTGCGCGAACTCGGCGCGGTCGTCGAGCCGGGCGAGCCGTGGTCGGTGACGGTCGTGAGCGACGGCTCGCTCGTGAGCGGTCAGAACCCGCAGTCGAGCGTCGCGACCGCAGAACGCCTCGTCGAGGTGCTCGCCGGGCGCTGACGGGCGTCGGAAGAACGGACGACGGATGCCGCGGAGCGTGGCCGGGCGACCGGCATCCGTCACCGGACACGAGGATGAGGGCGCTCTCACGCGCCGCTCGCCGCCCGTTCACCGAGCCGTCGCACGCGCGTCGCCGGCCGGTCAGCGGGCGGTGCGGCGTCCGCGATTGCGTCGGAGGCATGAGTCGAATCCCCACACGACGCGTCCTGCCGCGCCTTCTCGCCGCGGCAGCAGCGACGGTCACCGCCGTCGCGCTCCTTCCCGCCACCGCCGCCTCCGCCCAGCCGGCCGCGGCCGCCGCTCCCGCGGCGTCGCAGTCGCCGTACGTGCAGACGCACGTGCCGACGCTCGTCGCCCGCGCGACGCTGTCGGCCGATCACCTCGAGCCAGGCCCGGCCTCGGGCGCGCTCGCGAGCCCGGCCAACGGCCGCACCGGACCCTGGGACGGCCAGGTCATCCCCGGGTTCTCGGCCGCGATCGACAACGGTGACGGCACGTTCTGGGCGCAGCCCGACAACGGCTTCGGCGCCAAGGGCAACTCCGCCGACTTCCTGCTGCGCAACTATCTCGTTCGTCCGGCCTGGCAGACCGCCGAAGGCGGCGCAGGCGAGATCCAGATCGAGCGGTTCATCTCGTACAACGACCGCAACGGCGTCCTCGACTTCCCGATCGTGAACGAGGGCACCGCGGAGCGCCTCCTCACCGGCGGCGACTTCGACATCGAGTCGGTCGTGAGGGCCAAGGACGGCACCTTCTGGGTCGGCGAGGAGTTCGGGCCGTTCCTGCTGCACTTCGACACCGACGGCACCCTGCTCGAGAAGCCGTACGCGCTGGAGGGCGCCAAGTCGCCGGCGAACCCCTACCTGCAGCCGGGCGAGACCCCGCGGGTGCGCTCGAGCCGCGGGTTCGAGGCGATGGCCGCCTCTGCCAACGGACGCTACCTCTACCCCGTCGTCGAGGGCTCGTACGCCGACGACCCCGACCTGCGCCGCCGCGAGATCCTCGAGTTCGACACGCGCGCCGGGCAGTACACCGGTCGCACCTGGAGCTACCAGACCGACCAGGAGCCGAACGTCATCGGCGACGCGTTCACCGTGCGGGGCGACGTGCTCATCCTCATCGAGCGCGACGACTTCGAGGGCGAGCAGTCCGTCACCAAGCGCGTCTACGAGGTGGACCTCCGCCGCACCGACGCCGAGGGCTACCTCGAGAAGACGCTCGTGCTCGACGCACTTCGCATCGCCAACCCCCACGGCATCGGCGCCGGCGACGGCTACGGCACGGGCGAGATCTACTCGCTCCCGGTGCAGTCGTTCGAGACCGTCGTGCAGCTGAAGGACGGCAGCCTCCTCATCGGCAACGACAACAACTACCCGGGCAACGACGCGCGCATCCCGGGCACGCCCGACGACACCGAGTTCGCGATCATCGATCTCGACAAGACCAAGCTCGAGCCGTCGACGGTCAGCCTCATCGGCCACCGCGGCGCGAGCGGGTCGCGCCCCGAGCACACGCTCGCGGCGTACGAGACGGCGATCGTGCAGTGCGCCGACTACATCGAGCCCGACGTCGTGTCGACCAAGGACGGCGTGCTCGTCGCGCGACACGAGAACGAGATCAGCGGAACGACGGATGTCGCGACCCGGCCCGAGTTCGCCGCGCGCAAGGCGACGAAGGTCATCGACGGAGCGTCGATCACCGGCTGGTTCACCGAGGACTTCACGTTCGCCGAGCTGCGCACGCTCCGCGCCAAGGAGCGCCTGCCGCAGACGCGTCCGGCCAACACTGCGTTCGACGGGCTGTACGTCATCCCGACGCTCGACGAGGTCATCGACCTCGCCCGCCACTCGGTCAGCTGCGACGGCCGCACGGTCGGCGTGTACCCCGAGACGAAGCATCCGTCGTACTTCGACTCGATCGGGCTCTCGCTCGAGGAGCCGCTGGTCGCGGCGCTGCAGGCGAACGGCGTCGACCGCGCGGACGCGCCCGTCATCGTGCAGAGCTTCGAGACGGCGAACCTGCGCGACCTCGCCGGCCTGACCGACGTCACCCTGGCGCAGCTCGTGAGCAACTCCGGTCGTCCGTACGACTTCACCCTCGCCGGCGACCCCCGCACCTACAAGGATCTGGTGACGCCGGCCGGGCTCGCAGAGATCGCGTCCTACGCCGATGGCGTGGGCCTCGAGAAGTCCGTGATGATCCCGCGCACCGCCGACGGCCGCCTGGGCACGCCCACCCCGGTCATCGCCGACGCGCACGCGGCGGGACTCTCGGTGCATGGCTGGACGTTCCGCGCCGAGAACCAGTTCCTGCCCGCCGACTTCCGCTCGAGCGCCGACCCGAATGCCTACGGTGACCTCGCCGGCGAGCTCCAGGCCTTCATCGGCGCCGGCATGGACGGGGTCTTCAGTGACCACCCGGGCATCGCCGCAGTGACCATCGACACGGTCACGCTCGCGGGCTGAGCCCTCGGGGCGTCGGACCGGGCGGGGGATGCTGCGGCATCCTCCGCCCGGTCCGGTCGTTGAGCGAGCGAGGAACGTGGTCGTTGAGCGAGCTTGCGAGTCGAGACGCCGAGACGAAACGCCCCCGACACGACGCACACGAGCGGCTCGGCGCGTTTCGTCTCGTTCGCTGGCGGTCCCTCGCTCAACGACCGCGCATCCGGCGCGGGGTGACGAGGAACGAACCCGAGGCCGCACTGGCCCGCGGCATCCGTTCCCGTCCGGTGTCAGCGCACGCGACGCCCGTGCGCGATGTCGATGAGGCGCGAGAGCACCTCGCCGCCCGACCGCAGCCCGTTGTGCTCGTGCTCGCTCGTGATCCAGGGTGTGACGCCCGGGAGGAGACGGGCCGTCTCCATCGAGAACTCGAACGGCACGTACAGGTCGTTGGCGTAGACGGCGGCGGCTCCGCGGGCGCCGGATGCCTCGATCGCGGCCGCGTCGTACAGTCGCGGCCACGCGAACCCGGCGAGCTCGAGCGTCACGTCGCGCCAGGGCTGGAGCCCGGGAACGGTGTCGGCCCACTCGCGGCGCACGTGCTCACCGGTGAAGAGCGTCGGGTCGTCGCGGAAGTCGTCGGGCTCGGTGCGCTCGGCAGACCACTCGGTGGCGTAGCCGTCGGCATAGCTGGACTCGTGGAAGACGTAGTACAGCGGGTTGCGCGCATCGAACGGCATCGCCGAGGCGAGGTCGTGGCGGAAGGCGTTGGTGTGCGGCTCGAGCTCGAGCAGGCTCCAGAGCTTCTGCCACCCCTCGTTGGTGCCGAGCGCGGAGCCCGCCGAGCGCACGCGGGAGACCGAGGCAACCTCGCCGTCGGGCAGCACCAGGGCGCCCGCATCGGCGAGGTCGACGATCCGGCGCATCGCGTCGCGGTGCGCGGGGAAGCGCCGGTAGTAGCGCTCGGACGCCTCGCGCATCTTGTCGTACGTGAGGGAGTAGACATCGTCGGGATGCCGCCCCACGGCGCTCAGGCCGCCGGTGATGTAGACGTGCTCGAGGGAGTCGGCATCCGTCGACAGATAGGCCAGGGTCGTGAACCCGCCGAACGACTGCCCCAGCACGCTCCACCGCTCGGCGCCGAGTTCGGCGCGCACGGCCTCGCAGTCGCGCACGATCGCATCGGCGCGCAGGTGCGTGATGTACTCGGCGAGCTCAGCCGTGCCGCGCTCGAGGTCGCGGTCGCTGACCGGGGTCGAGCGTCCGGTGCCCCGCTGGTCGAGCAGCACGACCCGGTAGTGCTCGAGCGCCTCGTCCAGCCACGACGGCGCTTCCGGTGCGTGGAACGGGCGCGGCGCCTCGTGCCCCGGCCCACCCTGCAGGAACACCAGGTAGGGGAGGCCGCCGCCGCCCTCGCGCGTGACCACGGCGGCGTGGATGTCGATCGTGCGGCCGTCCGCCGGATCGCCCCACACCAGCGGCACGGTGACGGTGTGGTCGTCGATGGTCAGGTCCTGCATCCGGCGCGTCGTCACGGGCATGCGTCCGAGCCTAGGCGCTGCCGCCGACGCGGCGTGAGCCGCCCTGGGGTCCCCACACGCGGCAAGGTCATGCCCGGTCGTTGAGCGAGCGAGGAACGCGGTCGTTGAGCGAGCGAGGAACGTGGTCGTTGAGCGAGCTTGCGAGTCGAAACGCAGAGACGAAACGCCCCGAGCCGCCGAGCGGACGTCTTACGGCGTGTGCGTTTCGCCCCGGTCGTCGAGCATCCTGAGACCATGTGCAGTGACGACGAAGTCGTCGACGTTGCGGAGGTGCGCGCGCACGCTGCGCTCGGCGTCGAGGGCGCTCGCCTCGGCGTCGGCGTCCGCCTTGACGGCGACGAGAGCGTCGCCCTGGAGGCGGTGCCCGACCCAGCGGAGGCGGACGCGGTCGATCCGCGCGATGCCCTCGACATGTTCGAGGGCGTGCTCGGCGCGGTCGACGAGCTCGGGCTCGACGCCGTCGAGGAGGCGGCGGCCGACGCTGCGCACCGTGCCGATGAGCAGCACGAAGATCGCCGCCGCGATGACCAGGCCCACGATCGGGTCCGCGAGCGGGAAGCCGAGCAGCACGCCGATGCCGCCCAGCACCACCGCGAGCGACGTGAAGCCGTCGGTGCGGGCATGCACGCCGTCCGCCACGAGCGCGGCAGACCCGATGCGCTTGCCCACGCGGATGCGGTACACGGCGACGATCTCGTTGCCGGCGAACCCGATGACGCCCGCGGCGATCACCCACCCGAGGTTGTGGAGCGGCTGCGGGTGCAGCATCCGATCGATCGCCTGCCAGGCCGCCACGATCGCCGAGAGCGCGACGACGAACACGATGAAGAGGCCCGCCAGGTCTTCGGCGCGGCCGAGCCCGTAGGTGTATCGACGGGATGCCGCACGCCGGCCGAGCACGAACGCGATCCACAGTGGCACGGCCGTGAGGGCGTCGGAGAGGTTGTGGACGGTGTCGGCGAGGAGCGCGACCGACCCGCTGAACGCGACGACGATCGCCTGCAGCGCCGTGGTGGCGAGCAGGATCACGAGGCTGATCTTCAGCGCGCGGACGCCGGCTGAGCTGGCCTCCATCGCGTCGTCGATCGCGTCTGCCGCGTCGTGCGAATGCGGCACGAACAGCTCATGAAGGATGCCGCGCAGCCCGGTGGGATGGGAGTGACCGTGGTCGCCGTGGTCGCCGTGGCGGTGGTCACCGTGGTCGTGGTTGGCGTCGTCGGGCGCGTGGTGGTGAGGGTGACCGGCGTCGTCATGCGCATGGTCATGGTCGTGCGGCGCGGCAGGCTCAGGATCGTGCGGATGCGGGTGCTCGTCGTGGTCAGGATGCCCCGCGGTCTGCGCGCTCATTCGGCGCCCTGTTCGGCGTGGTGGTGGCGGGGCGTGCCGCCGAGCGAGTGCTCGGCCTGGTGGATCGCGTCGGCGACGAGGCGGGAGGCATGCTCGTTCTCGAGCCGGTAGAACACCCGCTGCCCCTCCTGCCGGGTCGAGACGATCCGCGCGAGCCGGAGCTTCGCGAGATGCTGCGAGACCGCGGCGGGCGACTTGTCGACGATGTCGGCGAGGTGGTTCACCGACAGCTCGCCGGCGTCCTGCAGGGCGAGGACGATCCGCACGCGCGTCGCGTCGGCCAGCATGGCGAACACCTCCACCGCGAGTTCGACGAAGCTGCTGTCGACCGCGTATCCGCATCCCTGCTTATCTGCACTCATACGCAGATAGTACGTCATTCCTCGGTCGGGAACGCACCCGGCCGTACTGCCGCCGGACCGGTGGGAAGCTGGCGGCATGCCGATCCTTCCCACCGTGCGTGATCCGCGGTTCATCACGATCCGGCGAGGCGGAACCCTCACCGACGAGGACCATCGCCTGCTCGCCGAGTGGGCGGCGCTGTGCGCCGAGCGTGTACTGCCTCTGTTCGAGCGCGAGCAGCCCGGTGACAGCCGCCCGCGCGATGCCATCGAGCTCGGTCGCGCATGGATTCGCGGCGAGGTTCCCATGAAGGAGGCTCACCAGCGGGCGTTCGTCGCGAATGCCGCGGGCAAGGGTCTGCCCGATCCTGCGAAGTTCGCCGCACTCGCGGCCGGGCAAGCCGTCGCCGTGGCGCACGTGGCAGCGCATGAGCTCGGCGCCGCGGCGTACGCGATCCGCGCGGTGGCGGCTGGGGCCACGCGCCCGGAGACTCCGGGCGACGCGCCAGCGGCGCATGGAGGGGGCGTGGGGACCGATTCAGCCGGCGAAACAGACGCGGCACGGCTGGCCGAACGGGACTGGCAGCGCTCGCAGCTGCCGGCACAGATCCGAGAGTTGGTGCTCGACGACCAGCGTCTCCGCAGCCCGATCTGCTGGAACGTCTTCGACGACTGAACCCAACCGCACCCGCCCCCCACGAGACAGGGGATCCGCGGCGAGATCGAGGGCACCGCCCCCTGGTTCGGCGCGAATCTCCGGGCTCGGCGAAACCCGGTCTCCACGAAACCGGCCACCCCGGCGCAGCGAACCGCGGTCCGGCTCAGCCGCGGGCGCTGCGCCGTTCGCGGTCGGCCGCGCGCAGACGCCGGCGCCGGCGGCGCGGCGGGGTGGGCGTCGCCGTCTGCGCTGCGGTCGGCAGCACGATCGGCTGCGTGACCACCGCGTCGACGACCATCGAGCCGTCGGTCGGACCGATGACCGCGATCGGCGTCGTCGGCGTCATCACCATCGGCGACACGGCCGCCGACGCGAGCTGGCGGTGCGCCACGAGGTAGGCGGGCACGAGCACGACGACAGCGCCGAGCCACGCGAGCGGGTTGCTCGCCGCCACGCCGATGAAGCCGAACATGCTCCCCAGCACGACGGCCGCGCCGACGCGCATGACGAGCTCGATCACACCGGTGACGGTGGGGATGAGGGCGTGGCCGAGTCCCTGCAGCGCACCGCGCAGGACGAAGAGGATGCCGAGGATCCAGTACGTCGCCCCGTTGATCGCGAGCATCTGCGCCGCCATCCCCACGACCTCGCTCGACCCTTCGCCGACGAACAGCTGCACCAGCACCGCACCGAACGCGATGAGCAGTGCCCCGAGCACGATCGCGGCGGCGACCGACATCCAGGTCGCCTGGGTGACGCCATGGCGGATGCGATCTGGCCGCCCGCCGCCGTGGTTCTGCGCGACGAACATCGACACCGCGAGTCCGAGCGACTGCAGCAGCGCGACGGCGAGACCGTCGACGCGGGATGCCGCGGTGTAGGCGGCGACCGCGTCCGCGCCGAGCCCATTCAGTGCGACCTGCACCGACAGCGTCCCGATCGCGATGATCGACGCCTGGAAGCCCATCGGAAGCCCCAGGCGGAGGTGCTCGGCGAGCTCGGCGCGGCGGACACGCCAGTCGGCGCGGCGCACATGGAGCACCGGCATCCGTCGACGGACGAACTCGAGGCACAGCAGCACCGAGATGGCCTGCGAGACGACGGTGGCGAGCGCGGCGCCGCCGACGCCCCAGCCGAGCGGGCCGACCATGAGGATCACCAGGACGACGTTGAGACCGCAGGCCAGCGTGAGGAAGACGAGCGGCGTGCGCGAGTCGCCGATCGCGCGGATGATCGCCGACAGGTAGTTGAAGAACATCATCGCGCCGGCGCCGAGGAAGCTGATCTGGGCGAAGACGACGGCGTCGTCCATGAGTTCGGCGGGCGTCCGCAGCAGCACGAGCAGCGGGCCGGCGAGCAGGGGCGCACCGACCGTGAGCAGCAGCGTGCACGCGCCGGTGAGGATGGTGCCGACCGCGACCGAGCGGCGCACCGCCGCGAAGTCGCGTGCACCGAACGCCTGCGCGGTGGGAATCGCAAACCCCGACGTCAGGCCCCACGCGAACCCCAGCAGCAGGAACAGCATGCTGCCCGTCGCGCCGACCGCTGCCAGCGCGTCGACGCCGAGATGGCGCCCGACGACGATCGCATCGACGAACTGGTACAGCTGCTGCACGACGTTGCCGATGAGCAGGGGGACGGCGAACACGACGATGACGCGCCACGGGCGGCCCGTCGTCAGGGCGGTGGTCATGAAGGCGGCTCTCGAAGGAGAAGGCGAGGAGGGGGACGGATGCCGCGGCAGCGGGTGGAGCGCGAAGGCGAGGGATGCGCGGGTGCGAAGCGACAGTCGCCTAGTGTATCGAATCGATTCGGCCTTTACCTGACGGTGTGCGCTGAATGACACGCCGACCGGGCAAACCGGTGACGAGCACTCCGCCCACGAGCAGGACACCGCCCACGATCTCCGCCGGCGTCGGGATCTGCCCGAGCAGGAGAGCGGCCGACGCCATCGCGACGACCGGCGCGAGCAGCACCCACGGCACGACGGCCGCGGAGCGGTTGCGAGCCAGCAGGCCGTTCCAGATCGAGTAGCCGATGATCGTGCACAGCACCGCGGTGTAGAGCGTCGAGACCAGCGACTGCCAGCCGAAGGCGGTGATCCCGGCGGCGATCGCCTCCGGTCCTTCGACCACGAGCGACAGCGCGAGCGCGGGCACCGGCACGACGAGGGCCGACCATACCGTGAGCGAGAGCGAGCCGAGCCGTCCCGACCCGCTCACCACGCCGGCCCCGCGCGAGATGACGTTGCCGATGCCCCACGAGAACGCCGCGGCGAGTGCCAGTGCCACCGCGAGTGCCGGAGCATCGCCGCCGCGTCCGGTCGCCACGATCGCGAGTCCGACGACGCCGACCGCGACGCCGACGGCCTGCGGGATGGTCGGGCGCTCCCGCAGCACCGAGGCGGCGATGAGGATCGTGAACACCGCCTGCGCCTGCAGCACGAGCGCCGCCAGGCCCGGCTGCAGCCCCAGCGCCATCGACGTGTAGAGCAGGCCGAACTGCCCGAGGCTCATGAAGAGCCCCACGCCGATCACGGTGCGCCAGGAGGTGCGGGGGCGAGGGACCACCACGACGGCGAGCGCGACGACCAGGAAGCGGATCGCGACGAACAGCAGGGGCGGGACCCCGGTCATGCCCCAGTCGATCACGACGAAGTTGAACCCCCAGAAGGATGCCACGGCCGCCGCCAGCACCATGTCGCGTCTGTTCACGCTTCTACCTCAGCGGGTTCGTGGATGAAGAACAAGCGATGCTTTTCTCATGGAACCGTGTAGCTTTGCTTCATGATCGATCTGGAAGCGGTGCTGTCACTGCGCGCGGTGGCCACGCAGGGCAGCGTCGTCGCTGCCGCGACGAGCCTCGGGTACACGCCGTCCGCGGTGTCGCAGCAGGTCAAGCGACTCGAACGCGAGACGGGCATCACTCTGCTCGAGCGCGCCGGGCGCGGGGTCATCCTCACCGAGGCGGGCACACGCCTCGTCGTCGCGTCCACGCCGATCCTCGCCGACCTCGAGCGCCTGCGCGCCGATCTGCAACTCACGGCGGGTGCCGATGACCAGGTCGTGGGTGAGATCAGGCTCGCCGCCTTCTCGACCGTCGTACGCGGCCTCGTCATCCCGGTGCTGAGCGACCTGGCGGTGCGGCATCCCGATCTGGCGCTGCCGCTCCGCGAGAGCGAGCCGTGGGAGTCGATCGCACTCGTCGCGTCAGGCCAGCGCGACCTCGGCATCGTGCATCGCTGGGGCGGCGTCGCCCTGGCGATGCCCGACCATCTCGTCTCGACACCGCTGTTCACCGATGTCGCCGACGTCATCCTGCCGCGCCACCACCCGCTCGCCGGTCGTACCGCCCTGCGCCCGGAAGAGCTCGCGGGCGAGAACTGGGTGGCGACGTTCGAGGCGACGATCTGCCGCCAGTGGCTGCGGCGGCTCTTCGACGGCGTCCCCAACGCACCGCGCATCGTGCACGAGTCGATGGAGTTCCAGAATCACCTGGAACTCGCCCGCGCCGGACGCGCGGTCGCGCTGGTGCCGCGCCTCGGCCGCGGTGACATCGGCCCGGACCTCGTCGCGATCCCGACCGTCGAGCCAGCCTCCACCCGCGACGTCCTCGCGGTGCACCGCCGTTCGCAGGAGGATTCGCCCGCCCTCCGCACCGCGCTGGACGCGTTCGTGGAGCATGCGCGCGTGATGTGATGGTGCGGGGCGACGAGGCGATGACCTGGGACTCAGTCCGAATCGGGAAGGACTCGCATCCCCCGAAGCGGGGCTGAGAGGACCGCCACGAGCGCGGCGATCGCGAAGACGACCATCACGACGACGAGCGTCCACTGATCACCGACGAGACCGACCGCCGCACCGCCCGCGAGCGCGCCGAGGGCCGCCGCGGTCCGGTTGGCCGAGCGGATATTCGCATTCACGCGTCCGAGCAGGGCATCGGGGGTGACCGCCTGTCGGAGGCCCATCTCGTTCGCGTTCTCGACGCCGGCCGCGAGCCCGTGGATCGCGAGCGCTATATAGAGGAGTACCGGCCCCGCCGACAACCACGCCGTCACAGCGACCAGCAGCCACGCGATCGGGTAGGCCGCGCGGGCGACGATGATCGCCGGCCCGGTGCCCAGCCACGACCCGAACCGGGCGGCGAAGGTCGCGCCGAGCAGAGCCGCCGATCCCGAGACGGCCAGCAGCAGCCCGAAGGTGAAGGCGGTGAACCCGAGGGACCGCAGCGCCAGCAGCGAGAGCACCGTGAACGCGATGCCGTTCGCGAAGAACCAGACGTGCGTCGACACCGCGAGCGGGCCGAGCGTCCGGTGCGCGTACGCCCAGCGCAGCCCCTCACGGATCTCGCGGCCGAGATTGCGCTCGAGGCGGCGCTCGCGAGGCTCATCCACGCGGATGCCCGCATTCAGCAGCGCATCGACGAGGTAGCTCCCCGCGTCGACCAGGAGCGCGATCGGCGCGCCGAGCAGGCCGACGAGCCCGCCGCCCAGTGCCGGACCCACCGTCTGGGCTGCGGCATCCGTCTGATCCAGGCGCGCGTTCGCGACCACGAGTCGCGACCGCGGAACGAGCCGGGGCAGGAACGACTGCGTCGCCGCGA
>NZ_MWLP01000043.1:0-38976 GCF_010634885.1 Microbacterium sp. B35-04
TCAGCACCGAGGCGTTCTGTACCGCGTCAGGTGAGCGCGTCGCGGCGCCACAGCGCGGCGCAGGCTGTCAGGTCGGCGGCGTAGTCCGACAGCCGCAGGGCGCGCGTGGTGAACGCCGATGCGCGATCAGGCTCGGTCGCCTCGTAGTCGTCGGCGACATGCGTCGCGCCCGACGCCTGCACGCGGCAGAACGCGGCGGCGCGGTCGAGCGCGACGGCGAAGTCGCCCTCGAACAGACCGCGCAGGATCGTGTCGACCAGGGCGACGAGCTCGTCGGGGCCGGCGGGTGACGGCGCGCCGGCGACGACGTCGTCGGCGGACGCGAGCTCGGCACGGCCGCGCTCGTACAGGAGCGCGGCCGTGCGCGGGTCGTCGTGGATCATGAGCTGCACGAGGTACAGCCGCCACAGCGCTCCGGGGAGCGTCTTCGCCGGCGAGCGGGACCACAGTTCGGCGAGGTCGTCGATGCCGTGCTCGTCGGTGAACGCGACGAGCCGGTCGACGACGTCGCCGTCGGGGTCGGCGCGCACCCGCGCCAGCAGGGCGTGCGCAGTCGTGTGCGC
This sequence comes from Microbacterium sp. B35-04, assembly GCF_010634885.1. Lineage (NCBI taxonomy): Bacteria > Bacillati > Actinomycetota > Actinomycetes > Micrococcales > Microbacteriaceae > Microbacterium > Microbacterium sp. B35-04. The sequence continues at coordinate 564 of NZ_MWLP01000043.1, forward strand.
GACGCGCGAGACCTCCGCCGGATCCTCGGCCGCGAACACACGGTCGAAGAGCTCCGCCGGTCGTCGGACGGGCTTGTGGAACTCCCTGGACGAATCGCTCATCCCGTCCAGGCTACTCGCCGCCACGAGCACGGGCTCCCGCTCGCGCGCAGCCGCCCAGGGCAGGCACATGATGCCCGTCCGCTCAGACCTGGTTGATGCGGATGTGGTTGCCGGCAGGGTCGCGGAACGCGCAGTCGCGCGGTCCCCAGTCCTGCCCCTTGGGCTCCTGCAGCACCTCGGCGCCGAAGGCGCGCAGCTGCTCGAAGGTGGCGTCGAGGTCGCCGGTGGTGAACACGTAGGGCCCAGGGCCTGACCCCTTCACGATGAGGCGATTCAGCGTCTCGCCGTCGTCGGGAGACCGACCCGCGGTCGGGTCCGAGACGACGAGCGACAGACCGGGCTGACCGGGGAAGCCGAAGCTCACCCAGCGGTGACCGTCGTAGGAGACGTCGTTGACGACCTCGAGACCGAGGCCGTCGCGGTAGAACGGGATGGCGGCGTCGACATCGTCGACGGTGATGGGGCTGTATGCCAGCGCGATGTTCGTCATGCCTGCCACGCTAGGGTCCCGCCTGGGCGCGCGCTTCTCCGATCCTGCTCAGTTGGCACGACCGTCGAACAGCGGTCAGGCGTACCGGGTCGGGCGCGTGAGGATCTTCGCGACGCACAGCGGCATCGCCTCGGCCGCGTCATGCGGCCGGGACCGGTACGAGCTCGGGGTCTCCCCCACGATCTCGGTGAACGTTGAGCTGAACGAACCGAGCGATGTCGCGCCGACGGCGGTGCAGGCATCCGTCACCGACGTGCCCTCGCGCAGCAGCGCCATGGCGCGCTCGATGCGCCGGGTCATGAGATACGCGTACGGGGTCTCACCGTAGGCGGTCTTGAACTCCCGCGAGAAATGCGCCGGCGACATCAGCGCCTTCGTCGCCATCGTCGGCACGTCGAGGGGCTCCGCGTACTCACGGTCGATGAGATCGCGCGCACGCCGGAGGTGCGCGAGTGTCTGGGTCGTCTGCACGGCGGAAACCACGGGTTTCACGCTACCCGGATCGCCCTGTCGCACCAGTGCGTCGGCAGGATTCAGGCTGTGGGGATGGTCACGATGGGTTCGGACGACGGCTCCCCGGTGGGCGACCCGCCCTGCGGCTCGATCGTCATCGCGATCACGTCGCCCGGTTCCACCGCACCGTCGAGCAGCGCCGTCGCCTGGCCGTCCGCGGACTCGAAGGTGCCTGCCGAGACCGCGTCGCCGCCACGCACGAACCACAGCTCGAAGCTCTCGTCGTCGGCGATCTGCGGAAGCCCCTGCGAGACCACCACGACCTTGCCGACGGACTCCGACCAGTGCGCCGTCGCCGTGCCGCCGTCGGTGACCTCGACCGTGACCGACTGGGCGTCGGGTGCATCCTCGATCTGCTGGAGCGCGACGACCTCTGCCGAGCGGTTCAGGTAGTCGTTGAGCGTGGCGGCGCCGAGCCCGAGGGCGACGAGCAGCACCAGCGATGCGGCGAGCCCGAGGATTCCGCGGGTCCAGCGCCGCCGCGACACCGCCTGGATGACGGCCGTCGCGGGCGGCGGCTCGGCCGCCGGCTGCTCGTCGCTCTCCGACCACGCCGCGACCGGTTCGGCGGCCGCCGCAGCGGACGCGTCCATTGCCGGCAGCTGCGGGGTCGCCGCGACACGCGCGAGCAGGTTCGAGCGCAGGGTCAGCGGGGGCAGCGCGTCCGAGACGGTGTCCGCGAGGGCGGCGGCGGTCGCGGCATCCGCATCCACCAGGTGCTGCCACTCGGGGTGCCGGCGCCGGGCGGCCTCGAACGCCTCCCGGTCGGCGGGTGACAGCGCGTTCAGCGCAGCGCCGGCGGCAAGCTCGGCGAACTCCTCCTCGTCCATCACGCGGTCACCCCCATCTCCGCTCTCAGGCGGGACAGTCCGTCCCGCATCCTCGTCTTGATCGTCCCCAACGGCGCTCCCACCAGGGCCGCGATCTCGCTCTGACTGTAACCCCCGTAATACGCGAGGGTCAGCGCTTCCTTCTGGGCGTCGGGCAGTGCCGACAGCGCCGTCGCCACCCGCTCCCCCTCGATGCGCAGCTCGACCTGCTCCGCCACCTCGTCGTGGGCCACCCCGAGATCGCGGAATCCGGCTCGCACGTCTCGATCCGCGCTCGACTGCGAGGCCCGCACACGGTCCACCGCCCGGCGGTGCGCGATCGTGAGGACCCACGATCTCCCCTGACCTCTGTTCGGAGCGAACCGCGATGCGGATTGCCACACCTCGAGGAACACCTCCTGCAGCACCTCTTCGCTCTGCGCCCGGTTGACGAGCACTCGCAGGATGAGGCCGAAGACGCGCGGCGACAGGAGGTCATAGACCCGCGCGAACGCCGCCTGGTCTCCGGCGGCGACGCGCTGCAGCAGCTCTCCGATGCGATCAACGGGCTCCGTGCCGTCCTCCGGCACGTCGATCCCATCGATCACCATGTCCACCAGCATGCCCTACCCGCCCTCCTTCGCCCCGGCGTCGCCTCACCCGAAGGTGAACGAGTACACTTCGACGCCCGGCGACACGATCACGTCGAGCACCTGGGCGGACCCGACCGCGCCTTCCGCGACGGCGTACGACCGAGGCGTTCCCGACACCGCCAGCGTCTGCTCTGGGCCGCCGTCCAGCCGTACGCGCACCTCGCCTTCGCCGGCCAGCACCATCCGCACCTCATCCGCATGGAACTGCAGACGGATGCCGCCACCCGCGGCTGCGGTAGGCGTGGCGTACTGCGTCTCGATGCGCCAGGCGCCATCGAGCGCGAACGAATCCGCGGGCTGCTCGGCGGGCAGCCGGTACTCGGCCTCGCCTGCGCGGTAAGGCGAGTCACCGCCGTGGTTGACGTCCTTCGCCGACCCGAGGAACGTCTCTCGCGTGCGCGTGCCGGCATCCGGCGTGTCGTCGGCGATGTCGGTCGCACCCGGCAGCGCCACGTCGGGGTCGGCATCCTGCAGCAGCTCTCGGATCAGCTTCTCGGTCGCGGCGTAGCTGCCCTCGCCGAGCGAGATGTGCCGCACGGTGCCGGAAGCGTCGATCAGGTAGTGGGCGGGCCAGTAGCGGTTCCGGTAGTTCGTCCACGTCGACAGGCTGTTGTCGAGAGCCACCGGATACGTGATGCCGAAGTCGCGCGCCCCTGCGGCGACATTGGCGGCGTCTTTCTCGAAGGCGTACTCGGGAGAGTGGATGCCGATCACCCGCAGTCCCGCATCTCGATAGGCCTCGTCCCACGCCACGACGTGCGGGATGCTGCGCTGGCAGTTGATGCACGAGTACGCCCAGAAGTCGATGAGCACGACCTCGCCCTGCAGGTCGTCGAGGGCGATCGGCGCGCCGTCCGGCGTGTTCAGCCACGCGTCGATGCCCCGGATGCTCGGCGCCGTCCCGCAGGACTCCAGTTCGGCCGCGCCGTTGGTGCACTGGTCGAGCTCGCGGTTCTCATCCGTCACCAGCCCGCCGAGATCGAGCGCCCGGCGCGCATCGGGGTTGTCGGTGAGCTGCCGCTGGATGTCAGCCGTGTAGTCCGGCACGAGCCGTTGGAGCAGCTGCGGCACGTTGAAGACGAGCCCGACCGCGAGCGCGAGCATCGCCACGCCGGCGGCGATCCGCAGGCCCCGCTCGTGCGTGCGGAACGCGCGGATGCGCTCGACCAGGCCACGACCCGCCAGCGCGAAGAACAGCAGCGGGATCGCGACGCCGACAGCGAAGGAGAGCGTCAGCACCACTGTGCCGACGTCGATGCGGCCGGTCGAGCCGGCCACGATGATCGCCGCCAGCACCGGTCCCGCGCACGGCACGAAGACCGTGCCGAGGGCCAGCCCGACACCGTACCCGCTCCCGGAGTTCTGCACCTCGGAGCGACGGGCGAGCCGCTGGAAGGGTTTCTCGAGCACCCGCTCGAATCCCGGCACGAGCAGGCCGATGCCGATCAGGACGAGCACCGCAATCCCCGCCCAGCGCAGCACGTCCTGCGGCAGACCGAGCGCACCCAGCAGAAGCGAGCCCAGCAGAGTGACCAGCGTGAAACTGGTGACGAGCCCCGCGATGACGAGGTACGGCCGCCAGCGCGACGCCGGGGCCGGCCCGTCGCCCGCCTCGGAGGCGAAACGGGCGGACTGCGCGCCGCCGGTCAGGAAGATGACCGGCAGCACCGGCAGGATGCACGGCGAGATCCCCGTGATGAGCCCGCCGAGCAGACCGATGATGACGAGCTCCATGAATCCCCCTTGGTGTCGACGGTTGTTCGCTCCACAGGCCGCTTCGGATTGGACGCACTGACAACGGATGCCGTGAGCCCGGGCAGCGGCATCCGCATTTCGTCCAATCCGTTCCGGGGAGCCCTCCGAACAGTCCGTGTAGCCGCTCCTGCGGCACGCTCCCCGCACCGGGGGCCACCAGACCGCGGTCGCACGACCGCATGGAGGAGGAAGACAATGTCTCGCATCACCCGGAAGCGCCTCTCGGCCGGGCTCGCTCTCGCCGTCGCCGCGTCCTTCGCACTGTCGGCATGCTCGATGGGCGGCTCGGCCGCCGAGCCGTCGGCAGAACCCTCCACACCGGCCATGGAGGCGAGCGAGGAGCCGATGGCCGCCGACCCCGCCGCGAACCTCGTCGGCCCCGGCTGCGCCGCCTATGCGGAGGCCGTGCCGGACGGCGACGGCTCGATCGAGGGCATGTCGGCCGATCCGGTCGCGGTCGCGGCATCCAACAATCCGATGCTGACCACGCTCACCGCCGCCGTGAGCGGCCAGCTCAACCCCGAGGTCGACCTCGTCGACACCCTCAACGGCGACGAGTTCACCGTCTTCGCCCCGGTGGACGAGGCGTTCGCGGCCCTCGACCCGGCGACCATCGAGGCGCTGAAGACCGACACGGCGACGCTGACGTCAATCCTGACGTACCACGTTGTTCCCGGCCAGATCGAGCCTGCCGACATCGCCGGCATGCACACCACCGTGCAGGGCTCCGATCTCGAGGTGACCGGAAGCGGAGACGAGTGGATGGTCAACGACGCCACCGTGATCTGCGGCGGCGTGCAGACCGCCAACGCCACCGTGTATCTCATCGACTCGGTCCTGATGCCTCCGGCACAGTGACCGCCGCCGGCTTCGGCCGGCAGGGGGGCGGTGAGGCCGTCGACGTCTGGGGATGACGTCGGCGGCCTCGTCGTGCATTGCACGCGCTCGCGCAAGAGTCAAGGGTGTGGGGACAATCAGGCGCGCTGTCTAACGTGATTCTGGGCCTGGGGTTGCGCCGGAGGGGTGCGGACGCCAGGTGGGAGGAGACGTGACAGACCTGCGCGCGTCGGCGGAGTTGTCCACCGGCGAGATCTTGGACGATCGCTACGTCCTGCATGAGCGTATCGGCGAGGGCGGGATGGCGCGCGTCTATCGCGCCGAAGACACCCACCTCCAGCGCTCGGTGGCAGTGAAGGTGTTCCGCGAACCCACCGACGGCATCGACTCCGTCGAACGTGCACTGTCAGAGACGACCCTCCTCGCTTCTCTGAGTCACCACTCCCTCGTCACCGTGTTCGATGCGCGCGTCGGCACGGGCGAGACCAGCTACCTCGTCATGGAGCACGTCGACGGCATCACGCTGCGGGATCTCATCGCGCGGGGGCCCGTCGATCCGAAGATCGTCGCATCGATCGCGATCGACATCGCGGAGGGCCTGCACGTCGCGCACGAGCACGGGGTCGTGCATCGCGATATCAAACCCTCGAATGTGCTCCTGTGGTCGTCGCCGCGGCCCGGATGGGAGTGGCGCGCGAAGCTCGGGGACTTCGGCATCGCCTACTTGATGGACTCGGCCCGTGTGACCACCCCGGGAGTCATCGTCGGCACGATGGCGTACGTCGCTCCGGAACAGGCGCGCGGGGTGCCGCCGGCGCCGGCCGCCGACATCTACGCGTTCGGTCTCCTGCTCATCGAGGCGCTGACCGGCGAACGACCGTTCGGCGATGCCGAAGGCATCGGCACGGTGGTGGCACGGCTGTCGTCGGCGCCCGAGATCCCGGAGTCGCTCCACCCGTCGTGGCAGGGCCTGCTGCGCGGGATGACGGCGATCCGCCCGGACGACCGACCCGCCGCGCTCGACGTCGTGACGGCGGCCTCCCGCCTGGCTGCCATGGAGAACACCATCGCCCGTCAAGCAGCCGACCCCTCGACGGCGCCTGTCGCGATATCCGTCGCCGATCCCACCCAGGTCTTTCCCCAGCCCGCGCTGGCCGCAGGTTCTGCGGGCACCCTCGAGCGCGGAGCGCTCCGCCGCGATGCGCGCGTGGCCGCCCGCGCGTCGGGAGCTTCGGCCGGGACGGATGAGGCGGCAGCGGTCGCCCCTGCCGTGCCCGACGAGCGTGGGCGAGCCTCGCGCCGTGCCCTGATGATCGGGGTGGTCGTCGCGGCGCTGCTGGCGCTCGCACTCGCGCTCGGCTCGGTGCTGGTGGCGAACAGCTGGTCCGCAGATGCCGACCCCGCATCGACCCCGCCCGCGGAGGAGCAAGCTCCGCCCGTACCGACGGAGGAGGCTCCGCCGGCGCCGACGGAGGAGGCTCCGGTCGAGGAGGTGCCGGCCAGCGTGCCCGCTGAGCAGGCCCCGGCCGGCGACCCGCCGCCGGCCGACACCGGAGGCGGCGGGGACGTCAACGACAACAGCGGCCCGGGCAACAACAACGGCGGCGGCGGCGGCAGCGGCGGGCGCGGGAACGGCAACGGCAACGGCGGCGGCAACGGGGGCGGCAACGGCTGAGCGCCGCGGTCAGGCGCCACGGAGGTCGCGCATCGCTCTCGACCGCCAGTTGTCTCCGGCGCGCTCGAGGGTCACGATCGCATGACAGTTGCGGCAACGCACGTCGCACTTATCGATCTCTTCCGACAGTTTGGCGATGCTGAACCCCTCCTTCACCATCGCCATGACGTCCTTGCGCTTGTCAGCCCCTGGTCGGTGGTCGAAGTCGAGGACCCGCAGATCGGTCACGCCGCAGTCGACGCACGGATGGTCGCGCAGATAGGTCACGAGGAACGTTTTGGCCTCGGCGCGCCGCTTCGCAGTGCGTTCGACGATGACCCGCACATGACGTTCACGATTGCGCGTAGTAGTCGCGCGACGACCGCCGGTTGCACTCGCGACATGCGACGTCTCCACACGGGCGAAGCCACAGCCTAGAGATGGGCTCCGACGCTCCGACCATCCGCGTGGCCTTGCTAGGGTGGAGGCGCCCCTATAGCTCAGTTGGTTAGAGCAACGGACTTCAACACAACAAAATGGAGCGCCAGCGCCGAAATGCGCTGGATGACCGCCGCTATATGCTGGAACACCCTGAGAGCCCGAGGTACTCGCCAAGCGTCTGAACGACACCTGGCAGTGAAAATCCGAGGGATTGGGCAATCAGCAGGTAACCGCAAGGGAACCTCAGAGACTACACGCGGCGCACCTGACCGGTCCGGCCGAAGGTGAAGATATAGTCCAGACTGCAAGCCGGAGACGGTGGCTGGGGAAACTCAGTGCAGCAGGTTAATCCGTGGGTCCAGGGTTCGAGCCCCTGTGGGGGCACCACACCGTTCGAGCCGCCGGAGCACTTGGCCGGCCCCGTTGTCAGCGCGCGATCGCGGCGGCGATGAGCCAGGCCACGATGCTCAGCACCAGCGCGATGAGCGGGTACCAGAACGCGGTGCGCTTGCGGGACAGCGCGAGGATGCCCGCGACGCCGCCGATCACCGCGAAGGCGAGCGGCAGATATCCGCCGAGCACGATGGCGAGCGTGTTGTCGTAGGTGCCGACCGCCCAGAGCAGCGAGACGAAGAACAGCACCACCGCGCCCCCGACCGAGAAGCCGATGAGCAGCAGCGTGGCGACGAGGTCGCCGGTGCTGCGCTCGGCGGGAGCCGCTCCGCCCGTCATGACGCCAGTCCGATCTCGTAGTGCACGAAGCCGGTCGAGGTCGCGACACGGTCGTACAGGCCGCGTGCCGTGGCGTTGGACTCCTGCGTGAGCCAGTACACCTTCGCGGCGCCCTGTTCACGGGCCCAGTCGGTGACGTGGGCGATGAGCGCGCGTCCCGCGCCCGTGCCCCGGGTGTCGGGGTGGACGAACAGATCCTCGAGGTAGCAGTACGGGCCCGCCGACCAGGTGGCCGCGTGGGTCAGCCAGTGCACGAACCCCACCGCCTCCCCCGTGTCGCCGGTGGCGAGCGCGCCGTGGATCGGGAACTGCGGATCGAGGAGGCGGTGCCACGTCAGCTCGGTCTGCTCATCCGAGAGCTCCGATTCGTAGAACGCGAGGTAGCCGCGCCAGAGCGGCAGCCAGGCCTCGCGGTCGGCAGGGGCGAGTGGGCGGATCGCAGTCACAAGACCCGAGGCTAACGTGTGGTGCGCATCATGTCAGGGCGGAGCGCGCGGTTCGCCGCGCATGAGCACTCAGATCGTCGCCGCGACGCGCGAGGAACTCCTCGAGCCGCACGCGGTCGACCCGCCCGATCTCGCGCAGCGCCACCCCCACGTTCGTCTGCACCAGGTGCTCGGGGTCCGCAGCCAGCACGTCGCAGAGCGCCAGCGGATCGTCGAGGTCGCCGGCGCGGATGATCCAGAACGCCGCGGTGATCGCCGTGCGGCGGTGCCACCGATCCTCCGACCGCGCGAGGTCGAACAGCACGTCGCGGGGCTTGTCGAGCAGATATCCGCCGATCACGCGCGGAGCCGCACGGTCGATGTAGTCCCACGTGTCGATGCGGTCCAGGCGCCGCATCCAGAGGTCGTACAGCGCGGCGCGGTCGGCATCCTTCGTTCGGGCCTGGAAGTCGAGGATCGACACCGCCGCCACGCGCAGCTCGTAGACATCCGAGTCGAGCAGCCGGTCGACCTCGGCCAGCGGCATCCGTGCATTCGTCCTGGCGATGTCGAAGACGGTGCCCATGCGCACGCCGAGGATCTCGGTGCGCTGATCGGTCATGCGCCGCTGGATCTTGGCCCGTTCGTCAGCGGATGCCGCGGCCTCGAGCGCCGCGCGGACGCCCACGGCCGTCGGCGACCCGCCGGCGGGCTCAGTCACCGCCGTCGAGACCGGAGTGGCTCAACTCCGCCCCCGCGTGCGCGAGCTCCGCGAGCGCGGCGTCGCTCGATTCCGGAGCCACCCCGGCGACGAGGTCGGTGAGGACCCGCACGTGCCGCCCGTGCTCGATGGCGTCGAGGGCCGACGCACGCACGCAGTAGTCCGTCGCAAGGCCCACCACGTCGACGTCCACGACGCCGTGCTCCTCGAGCAGGTGGGTCACCGTCACCCCGTCGTCGGTCGTGCCCTCGAACAGCGAGTATGCCGGCCCGCCCTGACCCTTTTTGACGTGATGCGTCACCGCGGAGGTGTCGAGCCCGGGGTCGTACTCGGCACCCTCCGTGCCGCTCACACAGTGAACGGGCCACGTGTCGACGAAGTCGGGCTCGGGACTGAAGTGCCCGCCGTTGTCGCCCTCGCCGTGGTGCCAGTCGCGCGAGGCGACGATGACGGCGTACTCCTCGCCGTGCGTGACCAGGTACTCCGAGATGCGCTGCGCGACGGCATCCCCACCCTCTACACCGAGGGCACCGCCCTCGGTGAAGTCGTTCTGGACGTCGACGATGAACAGCGCCTTGCTCATGGTTCGAGCGTACGCCTGTACTCCTCGCGGGTGAGAGGGTGTCCGTCGTCGGCCACGAGCTCGGCATCCGTGTCGGTCGGCAGCGGGGCATCCACCGGCAGTTGCGCTTCGACAGGCTCGGCGACCGGTGAGGCAGGCTGATCTGACCTGGTCCCTGAGCTTGTCGAAGGGCCGGCTTCCGGTTGCCGTCGCGCGAGCTTCGACGGCCACCAGATCGCTCGTCCGATGTCGTACGACAGGGCGGGCACGAGGAGCGACCGCACCACGAAGGTGTCGAGCAGCACACCGAACGCGACGATGAAGGCGAGCTGCACCAGGAACAGGATCGGGATGACGCCCAGCGCCGCGAAGGTCGCCGCGAGCACGAGACCGGCCGAGGTGATGACGCCGCCGGTCGCGACGAGACCCCGCAGGATGCCCGATCTCGTCCCGTGGACGAGGGACTCCTCGCGCACGCGCGACATCAGGAAGATGTTGTAGTCCACGCCGAGCGCGACGAGGAAGACGAACCCGTACAGCGGCACCGCGGGGTCGGCGCCGGGGAATCCGAAGACCGTGTTGAAGACGAGCGCACTGACCCCGAGCGCGGTGGCGAACGACAGGATCACCGTCGCGATGAGCAGCACGGGAGCCAGGACCGACCGCAGCAGCAGCATCAGGATCAGGAGGATCACCAGCAGGATGACCGGGATGATGACCGTCCGGTCGCGCGTCGACGTGTCATTGGTGTCGATGTCGGTCGCCGTCTCGCCGCCGACGATCGCCGTTCCCGCACCGAGCGCGTCATCGAGGTCGGCGCGCAGCTCGCGCACCGTGTCCTCAGCGGCGACAGAGTCTGCGGCATCCGTCAGCGTCCCGATCACCAGCACGTCGCCGTCCGAGACCGTCGCCTCCGGAGCAGGCGTGCCGGGCGGGCCGACCGCCGTGAGCACCGGCTCGCCGCCTTCGACCTCGACGCCTGCCTGCCCGGTCGGGGAGTCGTCGGAGGCGACCGCCACGGAATCGATGCCTTCCGACGCCGCCAGCACCTCGACGGCGCCGGCGAGGTCTTCCTCGGGGAGGATCACGTAAACGGGAGACCCCGAGCCGGCCGGGAAGTGCTCGGCGAGCACCTCCTGGCCGTCGCGCGCCTCAGACGACCCCAGTACGAGATCGCTCGTGGGCACGCCGTCCGCCTTGAGCTGGGTGATGCCGATCGCGCCGGCGAGCAGCACGATGGTGCACGCGATCCACACGACGCGCGCGTTCCGCGCGACGAACCGCGCCTGCCGCGGCCAGAGTCCCTTGACCGGCTCGGTCAGATCGTCGGGGATCATGGCGAGCGGCTGCTTCGGGATGAAGGGCCAGAAGGCGGCGCGGCCGCAGAGGGCCAGCAGCGCCGGCAGGAACGTCAGCGCCGAGAGCACCGAGAAGGCGATCCCGATCGAGGCGATCGGCCCGAGAGCGCGGTTGGTCGCCAGATCCGAGAGCAGCAGGCACAGCAGGCCCGCGATCACCGTGCCGCCCGACGCGAGGATCGGCTCGAACGCTCCGCGCCACGCCGAGAGCGTCGCATCCCACTTCGACGCGCCCGTCGCGATGGACTCGCGGAAGCGGGCGACGTACAGCAGCGCGTAGTCCGTCGCGGCGCCGATGACGAGGATGAACAGAATGCCCTGCACCTGCCCGTTGAGCACCACGATGCCGGCGTACGCGAGCCACCACACGGTGAGGAGCGCTGCGCACAGGGCGAACATCGACGTGAGGAGCACCAGGACCGGCAGCAGGGGTGAGCGGTAGACGATCACGAGGATCAGGAAGACGGCGAGCAGGGCCACACCGAGGAGCAGCCCGTCGATGCCGAGGAAGCCCTCCACCAGATCCGCCGTGAACCCCGCCGGTCCGGTGACCCACCCGTCCAGCCCCTCAGGCAGTTCGTCGGCGACGAGCGTCCGGATCTCGTCGACGATCTCGCCCACCTCGCCAGCGGCATCGATGGGGACGAAGATCTGCACGGCCTCACCGTCGTCCGACAGGATCGGCGGCGACACGCCTTCCTGCACGCCGTCGATCGCCGCGATGTCGTCGGCCAGCGCCTGTGCGTCGGCGACGTCAGCCTCCGAGAGCTCACCGTCGCCGGTGACGACCACGACGGCGGGGATGCTGTCTTCGCCGAGGAAGTCCGTCAGCCTCTCGTTCACCTGTGTGGCATCCGCGTTCTCGGGCAGGAAGCTCGAACGGTCGTTGGTCGACACCTCGTCGACCTTCCCGAAGTACGGCCCTCCGATCGATCCCGCGGCCAGCCAGATCAGCACGAGAAGGGCCGGGATGCCGATGCGCAGCCAGCCGGAAGGTCGGCGGTTCGCGTGGTGAGGCGAAGACATATCGCTAGCTTATCTAGCTAAATCGCTTTGCGGAAACGAAGTTGGTGCAACGACCCCGTGGCCCGCACGGCTCCTATGCTGAGTCGCGATGCTCTCCGCTGCCCTCGCCCTGATAGGCGCCGTGGTCTACGGCTCCGCGGACTTCCTCGGCGGCCTGGCGGCACGGCGGCTGCGCGCGATCGTCGTCACCGCCGTGGCGGCTCTTTCGGGGTTCCTCGCGCTGCTGCTCGTGCAGCCTCTCGTAGGCGGCGTGTGGACGGTCGCGGATGTCGCATGGGGCGTTCTCGCCGGCATGGTCGGAGTGGTCGCGGTCGCCCTGCTGTACGCCTGCCTCGCGATCGGGCCGATGAGCATCCTTTCGCCGCTGACGGCGGTCGTCTCGGCGATCGCGCCGATGCTGTGGGGTCTGCTCGTCAAGGGCGATGCGCTGGCGCCGATCGGGTACGCCGGGCTCGCCGTCGCCCTGGTCGCGGTCGTCCTCGTCGGGTTCATCCCCGGCGAGAGGATCGTGCGGCCGAATGCGCGCGGGCTCGCGATGGCGGCCGGCGCAGGTCTCGCGATCGGCGCCTTCCTCATCATCGTCGATCAGACCTCCGCCGGCGGCGGCCTGGTGCCCCTGCTCACCGGCCGCGCCACCAGCGCGGTCGTCACGGTAGGTGTTATCGGCATCCTCGCCGTCGCGGCGGTCCGGCGGGGCGCACCCGCGCGGTCGGTTCTGCACGTCGCCGGCGCACAGCTCGGCGTTGTCCCGAGCGGACACGCCGATCTCGAGCATGCGACGACCGATCCCCTCCCCACGGTCGCGACGGCGCGTCAGGCGTGGTCGCTCGCGATCGCGTGCGGAATCGCGGATGCCGCCGCCAACGCCCTCATGCTCCTGGCGCTGCGGACCGGCGACCTGGCGGTGGTCTCGGCGCTGACGGCGCTCTACCCCGCCGGCACGATCCTGCTCGCGGCCGTCGTCCTGCGGGAGCGCGTCGCCGTCGTCCAGTGGGTGGGCCTCGGTCTCGCCCTCGCCGCCGGAGGCATGCTCGCCGTCGCCTGAGCTGCGCCGTGCACGCCAGATGCATCGCGCAAGGAACGAATCGCGAGAGGGTGTGTTTCCGCCGGCGGAAATACACCCGCTCGTGGTTCCTGGGCGCGGGCGTTCCCGGTCAGCCGCGCGCGAACAGCATGACGAGCGAGGTCACCAGGGCGACGACGCCGAGCCCGAGCATCCCGACGGCGAGGAGTGCCACCGCGCGGACAGCCGGCGACCCCTGCGTCAGCCGCATCCGGTTGAGGGACCCTCGGCGGATGAAGATGTCGGTCATGTCGGCGTCGCCGATGTGGTGCTGCTGCTCGTGGGTCAGATGCGCCTCGCCCACGCCGCCGTCCTCGTCGAACCAGCGCACCAGCCGACCGTGCTCGGACGCCTCGACGACGGCCCGCACCGGCACCCAGGTGCCGTCGAACAGGTACATGATGAGCGCGACTCCGGCGAGCAGCGCGCCCATGCCGAACCCGATCCACGAGAAGATCTCGGCGAGGGCGTCGATCGCCTGGGGCACCGCACCACCGTCCTTCGCATACGGAAAACGGCCGCTCCCGCGGCCGTTCCGGTTCTGAGCCACCTAAGGGAATCGAACCCTTGACCTATTCATTACGAGTGAATCGCTCTGCCGACTGAGCTAAGGTGGCGCGCCTCGCTTGCGCGATGCACAAGCAACGATCTTACAGGGTCTCGGGAGTGCTCGCGAACACCGCGGGGTGCACCGCGGCGGGCGCACCGCTGCCGCGCCGGCAGCCGCTCGGTGTCGACGTGTTACGGCCGGGTTCGGACGAGAGGCGGACGCCACGTAGGTTCGAACGCGGTCCGCGACGAAGCGTGCGCGGTCCGGTGGATCGAGCACGCGGCCACCCGCCGACACGGGCCTCGATCCACAGGAGCACGCACATGTCCACGCCCAAGAAGCTCACCGCAGCAGCAGCACTCGCACTCCCCCTCGCCCTCCTCCTCGCCGGCTGTGCCGGTAGCGGGACGGATGCCGCGGCCGACGCCCCCGCCGGGGACGAGGTCGTGCGCATCGGCGTCGTCGGCGCCGGGGAACCGTACTGGGAAACCTACAAGGAGGCCGCCGCCGAAGAGGGCATCGAGGTGGAGCTCGTCGACTTCACCGAGTACTCGCAGCCCAACCCCGCTCTGTCTGCGGGCGAGCTCGACCTCAACCAGTTCCAGCACATCATCTACCTCGCCACCTACAACGTGCAGAGCGGCGACGACCTGCAGCCGATCGGCGCCACGGCGATCTACCCGCTCGGCCTCTACTCGACCCAGTACGACTCCGTCGACGACATCCCCGAGGGCTCGACGGTCGCCATTCCCAACGACGAGTCGAACGGCGCGCGCGCCCTGCTGGTGCTGCAGTCCGCGGGCCTCATCGAGCTCGAGGACGGCGGCTCACCCTTCTCGACTCCTGCCGAGGTCATCGAGGCGGAGTCGAAGGTGCGCGTCGAAGCTGTCGCCGCGGACTTCACCGCGTCGTCGCTTCCCGACTTCGCCGGCGCGATCGTGAACAACGACTTCGTCACGAAGTCCGGTCTGACGGAGGACGAGCTGCTCGCGCAGGACGACCCCGCCGACCCGTCGGCCTTCCCGTACATCAACATCTTCGCCGCGAAGGCGGAGGACGCCGACAACCCGACCTACCTCAAGCTCGTGGAGATCTATCAGAACACCAAGGCCGTGCAGGACGGCGTCCTGGAGGCGTCGGGCGGCACCGCCGTCCTCGTCAAGACGCCCGTCGACGAGCTCCTCACGTCGCTCACCGACGTCGAGGACGACATCCGCGCCAACTCGTAAGCCCGCCACACCGCGGCACTCGCCTGTGCGGCCCGCCGGCGCCTCGTGCGCCCGGGCCGCATACGCGCGTTCCGCCGAGGAGCACCCATGACCCTCATCCGCCTGACCGGCGTGACCAAGACCTTTCCGGCATCCGCCAAGGACGGCGCAGACGTCGTCGCCGTCGACGACGTCTCGCTCGACGTGGCAGCAGGCGAGGTGTGCGGCATCATCGGCTACTCGGGCGCCGGCAAGAGCACCGTGCTGCGCCTGGTGAACGCGCTGGAGACCCCCACCGCCGGCACCGTCGAGATCGACGGCCGCGACATCACGCGCCTTCGCGAGCGCGAGCTGCGTGAGCTGCGCGGCGACATCGGCATGATCTTCCAGCAGTTCAACCTCTTCGAGTCGCGCACTGTGGCGAAGAACGTCGCCTACCCCCTCGAGGTCGCCGGGCGCCCGCGGGCCGAGATCGCGGCGCGCGTCGATGAGCTGCTGCGCTTCGTCGGGCTCGCGGACAAGGCCCGCAGCTACCCCGAGCAGCTCTCGGGCGGGCAGAAGCAGCGCGTCGGCATCGCCCGCGCTCTTGCGACGAGCCCGCGGATCCTGCTCGCGGACGAGGCGACCAGCGCGCTCGACCCCGACACGACGCAAGAGGTGCTGGCGCTCCTCGCACGCATCAACGCGGAGCTCGGCGTCACCATCCTCGTCATCACGCACGAGATGGACGTCATCCGCACGCTCGCCGACCGGGTCGTCGTGAT
The DNA here is from genome assembly GCF_010634885.1 of Microbacterium sp. B35-04. Classification (NCBI taxonomy): domain Bacteria; kingdom Bacillati; phylum Actinomycetota; class Actinomycetes; order Micrococcales; family Microbacteriaceae; genus Microbacterium; species Microbacterium sp. B35-04. The sequence continues at coordinate 16,227 of NZ_MWLP01000043.1, forward strand.
GGAGAACGGCCGCGTCATCGAGAGCGGCGCGGTCTTCGACGTGCTCTCGGCGCCCCGGCATGCGGCGACACGCAGGTTCGTCGCCAGCATCATCGAGGACGTGCCCGCCGGCGACCAGCTGCGCACGCTGCAGGATCGCCACCCCGGGCGGATCGTGACGTTCACCGTGCGCGAGGGGGATGTCACCCAGGCCGACGTGTTCGCCGCGCTCTCGTCGCACGGCGTGCGGTTCGAGCTCATCCACGGCGGGATCAACGACATCGCCGGGCGCGTTTTCGGGCATCTCACCCTGGCACTGACCGGAGAGCCGGATGCCGTGCAGCAGGCGATCGACGCCGCTTCGGCGTTCGCGCCGCTCATCGAGGAGGACGCCCGTGGATAGGCTCGTCGATCTGCTTCCCGAGCTCTGGGCCGCAACGGCCGAGACCCTGTACGTGGTGTCGCTGAGCCTCGTGTTCGGCGGCATCGCGGGCCTGTTCGTCGGGCTGGCGCTCTACGCGACGCGACCCGGGAGTCTCTTCCCGAACCGGTTCCTCTTCGGGACCATCAACGTGATCGTCAACTTCTTCCGCCCGATCCCGTTCGTGATCCTGCTCGCCGCGGTGCAGCCGATCGCCCGGAGCCTCGGCATCCCGGGCATCGGGCCGGAGTTCGGCATCTTCGCGATCACCATCGCGTCGCTGTTCGCGATCAGCCGCATCGTCGAGCAGAATCTGCTCACGGTCCGCCCCGGTGTCATCGAGGCCGCCCGCGCCACCGGCGCCAGCCGCTCACGGATTCTCCTGCGCCTGCTCCCCCGCGAGGCCCTCGGCCCCCTGATCCTCGGCTACACGTTCATCGTCGTGGCCCTCGTCGACATGACAGCCATCGCCGGCGCGGTGGCCGCCGGAGGCCTCGGCGAGTTCGCGATCGTCTACGGCTTCAAGCAGTTCAACCCGTGGGTCACGTGGGCGGCGGTGCTCGTCATCATCGTGATCGTCCAGGCCGTGCAGTTCATCGGCAACGCACTCGCACGTCGCGTGCTGCGCCGCTGACCGCTGGGGCGACCCCGCCACCGATGAGAGAAGCGGATGCTGCGGCTGCGGCATCCTCCCCACGCCCTCTCCACGCATCGCTTCGCGCTGCGCGGAGCCTCGGGGCGCGTGGACCCACCTCGGGGATAGGCGGTCGCCACGCTTCCGGCTCCTATTCGCAGCGCAGGCCGTCCTCGGGCGGGGTGCCGTCGAGCAGATACGTCTCGACGGCAGAGTCCACGCACGCGTTGCCCTTGTTGTAGCCGGTGTGTCCCTCGCCGACGCGGGTCACCAGGACGCCGGACGACAGCTGCTCGGCCAGTGACACCGACCACTCGTACGGAGTCGCGGGATCGTTCGTGGTGCCCACCACGACGATCGGAGCGGCGCCCTCGGCGGTGATGCGCTCCCGGACGCCCGTCGCCGGGTACGGCCAGACCTCGCAGGGATCCGGGCCGCTCCAGTACGGTGCGACCGTCGGCGCCTCGGCCGCCAGCAGCGCCTGGGCATCGGCCTGCTGCTGCTCGGTCGCGTCCACGGGATAGTCCATGCAGTTGTACGCGCGGAAGGCCTCGGTCGAGTTGTCGAGGTAGGCGCCGTCCTGCCGGTTGTAGTAGAAGTCCGCCAGCTGGAAGGCCAGGTCGGCGTTGCCCTGGAGGACCTCGGTGAGCGCCATGGTGAGGTAGCTCCAGCTGTCCTGCGAATACAGTGCCGAGACGATCGTGGTCATGAGCGAGTCGGCGCCGAGCATGCGGCCGTCCGCGTTGAGGATGGGGTCGCCGTCCACCTCCGCGAGGAGCGTGCCGAGATCGGTCATCGCCTGATCGACGCTTCCGCGGAACGGGCACTCGTCGTCGTTCAGGCAGTCCGCCATGTATGCCCGCAGCGCCGACTCGAAGCCGATCCCCTGCGTGATGCCGACATCCAGCCCCGGAATCGACGGATCGATGGCACCGTCGAGCACGAGGCGTCCGACCTTCTCGGGGAACAGCTTGGCGTAGGTCGCACCCAGGAACGTGCCGTACGAGTAGCCGAGGTAGTTCAACTGCTCGTCGCCCAGCACGGCGCGCATCATGTCCATGTCGCGAGCGGAGTTGTCGGTCGTGATGTACGGGAGGATGCCGTCGCTGCTCGCCTCGCACGCCTCGCCGAAGGCCGCGTGGCGTGCGAGCAGCTCGTCGGTCCAGGCATCCGTCCCGCGCTCGTTCTCGGGGATGTCGAACAGGTAGGCGTCCATGTCCGCCGCGTCGTAGCACGTCACGGCGGTCGACTCGCCGACGCCGCGGGGATCGAAGCCGATGACATCGAACTGCTGGCGCACCGGGTCGCTCACCGCGAACGACACCGAGTCGCGGATCAGCGCCACTCCGCTGGACCCGGGCCCGCCGGGATTCGTCAGAAGGGATCCGATCGGCTCGCCGCCGCCCTCGGCGCGACTGCGGATCAGCGAGAGCTCGATGTCGCCCTTCGACGGATCGGCCCAGTCCAGCGGTGCGGTGACGGTGGCGCAGTCGAAGTCACCGCTGCAGGAGCTCCAGTCGAGCGTCTGCTCGTAGTACGGCAGCAGCTCGGCCGGCACCCCGTCGGTGTCGGCCGTCTTGCTCGTGGTGGGGCGAGGCGCCGCATCGGGGATCATGCTGGAGAGGCAGCCGCTCAGGGCGACGGATGCCGCGACGAGGCCGGCCACGACCGCCACGGCCTTCGTCCTGATGCCGAGCCTGCCGGACTGCGAGGAGCCGGGTCGGCGGGGGCGGGTCGTGTTCACGGGATCCTTCCGCTCGCAACGGTGACGAGCATGCTCTCGAGGGCGAGTGCGGGGGCGGCGTTGAGTTCGAGGTTCTCACGGGTCACGCCGATGCGGTCGACGACCGTCAGGGTGCGCTCGGGCGTCCACGCCGCGGCGAGGGCGCGCAGGTCGGACTCGAGTTCCCGGTTGATGAGCACGGCGTCCCGGCCGAACTGCAGCATCAGCACGTCGCGGAACATCGACTCCAGGTCGGTCAGCACGCGATCGATGCCGTCGCGCAGGCTGCGCGTGGCGCGGCGCTTCTGCTCGTCCTCGAGCGCCGAGAGCTGCGAGCGCACCGCCGGTGGGATCGCTCCGCCCTCGGCGATGCCGAGCGTGCGCAGGAGCGACGAGCGCTCGGCCTCGTCCCGCTCCGCCGTGAGCGCCTTGGCGTCATCGGTCGCGGCAGAGACGATCGCGCCGGCCACCTCGACCGCGTCGCCGACCCCTCGCACGGCCAGCACCCCTCGCAGGGTGGCGTCGCGACGCGCGCGGGCTGCGGCATCCGTCGCCAGCCGCTGGGCCATGCCGATGTGACGCTGCGCGTGCCGGGCGGACTGCTCGGCGATCGCCGGATCGACTCCGCTGCGCCGCACGATCAGGTCGGCCACGTCGGCGATGTCGGGCTCGCGCAGGCGCAGCGTGCGCACACGGGAGCGGATCGTGGGCAGGAGGTCGGCATCGCTCGGCGCGCAGAGCACCCACACGGTGCGCTCGGGAGGCTCTTCGAGGGCTTTCAGCAACACGTTCGAGGTGCGCTCGGCCATGCGGTCGGCGTCTTCCATGACGATCACGCGGTACCGGCCGAGCGAGGGCGAGAAGTACGAGCGCTCCACCAGCGCGCGGGCGTCCTTGATCGAGATGATGACGCCCTCGGTGCGGAGCGCCGTGAGATCGGGGTGGGTGCCGGCCAGCACCTGCTGCATCGCTCGCTCGTCGCCTGGCTCGGCGATGAGCGCCGCGGCGAACGCGTGCGCCAGCGTCGAACGGCCCGAGCCGGGAGGGCCGGTGATCAGCCACGCGTGGGTCATCGACGCGGGGTCGGATGCCGCCTCCCGCAGTGCGGCGACCGCCTCCGGCTGCCCCCACACATCGCCCCACGGCACGGCCGCTCCGCCACCCGCGGCGTCGCGCGCGTCGCGCTCGTTGGCGTCGGCGGGCAGGGTCGCGGCATCCATCCCGCCCAGCCTAACCGCGGGGGCTGACAGCGCGCGCTTCGGTCGATGCCCTGCGCGACCACGTCTCGAGGTCAGGAGATGTGGCGAAGGCAGGACGATCTGCGGCCAAACGTCCTACCCCGGTGAAATCACCTGATCTCGCAACAGACACAAGCGCGGGAACCACCCCGCCTCGGGGAAGTCCGTCCGCACGGGACATCCGTCAGGGCATCCCTCCCGGAGCATCCCTCCGCACGGGGGCATCCGCGCGTCACCAGATCAGGAGATGTGGCGAAGGCAGGACGATCTGCGGGCAACTCTCCTACCCCGGCGTAATCACCTGAAGTCGGAACGGACGCCGGCGGCCCGGCGTACGGTCAGCCCAGCAGGGTCTGCACGCGCTCGCGCACAGCGGCAGCGAGCTCATCGGCCGGCCGGGACGCGTCCAGCACGAGGAAGCGGTCGGGCTCCGCGTCGGCGAGGGAGAGGAACTCGGCCCGCACGCGCGCGTGGAAGTGCTCCTTCTCGGCCTCGAGCCGGTCGAAGGGCTTGTCGTCGGCGTCGAGCCGCGCGCGGGCGGCCGCCGGGTCGAGGTCCAGGAGCACGGTGACGTCGGGAAGCAGGCCTTCGGTCGCCCACAGCGAGAGGTCGCGCACCTCGTCGCGGCCGAGCACACGCCCGGCGCCCTGGTAGGCGACCGACGAGTCGAGGTAGCGGTCCTGGATCACGACCTCGCCCCGGGAGAGGGCCGGGCGCACGAGGGTCTCGATGTGGTGGGCCCGGTCGGCGGCGTACAGCAGCGCTTCGGCGCGCGGCGCGACCTCGCCCCGGTGATGCAGGACGATGTCGCGGATCAGCACGCCCACCTCGGTGCCGCCCGGCTCGCGGGTGCGCACGACCGTGCGGCCGGCATCCGTCAGCCACTCCTCGAGAAGCGCCGCCTGGGTGGTCTTGCCGACGCCGTCACCGCCCTCGAACGTGACGAACAGCCCGGTGGCCGTCTGTGGGCCCTCGGCGGGCGCGGATCGCGGGGCCGGGTCCGCCGTCACTTCTTCGCCGCGGGCTTGCGGGTGGTGGTCGTGCGCCGCGCGGGGCGCTTCGCCGGACCCTTCGCCCGCTTGTCGGCCAGGAGCTGCACGGCACGCTCGAACGTGACCTCCATCGCGTCCTCGCCGCGCGGGATCGTCGCGTTCGTCTCGCCGTCGGTGACGTACGGCCCGAAGCGACCGTCCTTGAGCTTGATCGCCTTGCCGCTGGTCGGGTCGGCCTCGAACTCCTTGAGGGCCGAGCTCGCGCCGCGCGCGCCGTACTTCGGCTGGGCGTAGACCGCGAGCGCCTCTTCGAGCGTGATGTCGAAGATCTGCTGCTCGCTCTGCAGCGTGCGCGAGTCGGTGCCCTTCCTGAGGTACGGACCGTAGCGGCCGTTCTGCGCTGTGATCGGCGTCTGGGCCTCGGGGTCGATACCCACGGTGCGGGGCAGGTCGAGCAGCTGCAGCGCCGTGTCGAGGTCGATGGTGTCGACCGACATCGACTTGAAGAGCGACGCCGTGCGCGGCTTGGGCGCCGCTTCCTTCTTGGCGCCGCGCTTCTTCGGCGCCGGCTCGGGCTCGGCGACCGCGACGACCTCGCCGGTCGCCTCGTCGACCTCTTCCGCCGCGGGCGGGTCGGTCTCCTGCACATACGGGCCGAAGCGGCCGTCCTTCACGACCACGAGCTTGCCGTTGGCGGGGTTCTCCCCCAGCACGCGGTCGCCCGCGACCGGGGCGTCGATGAGCTCCTGCGCGCGTGCCGGGGTCAGCTCGTCGGGGGCGAGGTCCTCGGGGATGTTGACGCGCCGGGGCTCGGCATCCGGATTCTCCTTGTCGGGCACCTCGAGGTACGGACCGTACTTGCCGAACCGGAGCGTGGCGACATCGTCGATGGGCGTCGAGTTGAGCGCGCGGGCGTCGATCTCGCCGAGGTTGTCGACGATGTTGCGAAGGCCCACCTGGTCGTCGGAGCCGAAGTAGAAGTCCTTCAGCCAGTCCTGGCGCTTCTGCTCGCCACGCGCGATCGCGTCGAGGTCGTCCTCGAGCGCCGCGGTGAAGTCGTAGTCGACGAGGTCGGCGAAGTGCTGCTCGAGCAGGCGCACGACGCTGAACGCGAGCCAGCTCGGGATCAGCGCCTGACCGCGCTTGGTGACGTAGCCGCGGTTCAGGATCACGTCGATGATGCTGGCGAAGGTCGAGGGGCGGCCGATGCCCTTCTCCTCGAGCGCCTTGACCAGGCTCGCCTCGGTGTAGCGCGGCTTGGGGCTCGTGGAGTGCCCCTTCGGCTCGACGTCGCGCAGGCGCAGCACGTCGCCCACCGCCATCGCCGGAAGCGCCTGGTCGTCGGACTTGTCGACGTCGCTGCGCTTCTCGTCGCGGCCTTCTTCGTACGCCTCGAGGAAGCCCTTGAACGTGTAGACGGTTCCGGATGCCGTGAACTCGGCGCGGCGGGCGCCTGCCGCGACCTCGAGGGTCACGGTGGTGGTCTCGTACTTCGCGTCGGACATCTGGCTGGCCATCGTGCGCTTCCAGATGAGGTCGTACAGGCGCAGCTCGTCGCGATCGAGCTGCCCCGAGACGTCGGAGGGGGTCCGGAACGTCTCGCCCGACGGGCGGATCGCCTCGTGCGCCTCTTGCGCGTTCTTGCTGTTGTTGCGGTAGGTGCGCGGGTTGAGCGGCACCGACGCGGCGCCGTACATCGCGACCGCCTGCTCGCGCGCGGCCTGGATGGCCTGCGTCGACAGCGCGGTCGAGTCGGTGCGCATATAAGTGATGTACCCCTTCTCGTAGAGCCGCTGTGCGACGCCCATGGCGTGCTTTGCGCTCATCGAGAGCTTGCGACCGGCCTCCTGCTGGAGCGTCGAGGTCGTGAAAGGGGGCTTGGGGCTGCGGGTTCCGGGCTTGGACTCGAGAGCGGTGACGGATGCCTCGGCCGCCGCTTCGATCGCCGCGGCGAGCTCGCGCACCTGCGCCTCGTCGAGCACGACCACGGCCTTCTTCAGCTGGCCCTTGTCGTCGAAGTCGGTGCCGCGGGCGAGCACGGCGCCGTCGACGCGCGCCAGACGCGTCGAGAACGACTCGTCGATGCCCTGCGGGCGGTTGGGCGCGGCGAGCGCCTCGATGTCCCAGTAGGACGCCGACACGAACGCCATCCGCTCGCGTTCCCGGTCGACCACGAGCCGCGTCGCGGCGGACTGGACGCGCCCGGCCGACGTGCCCTGCTGCACTTTGAACCAGAGCACAGGGCTGACGTCCCAGCCGTACAGGCGGTCGAGGATGCGGCGGGTCTCCTGGGCGTCGACGAGCGCGAGGTCGAGCTCGCGCGTGTTCCCGACAGCAGCCTGGATGGCGTCCTTGGTGATCTCGTGAAACACCATGCGCTTGACCGGCACCTTGGGCTTCAGCGTCTGCAGCAGATGCCATGCGATGGCTTCGCCTTCGCGATCCTCATCGGTGGCGAGCAGGAGCTCGTCCGCCCCCTTCAGCGCGCGCTTGAGCTCGGCGACGGTCTTCTTGCCGCGCTCGCTCTCGACGTAATAAGGGTCGAAGCCGTTGTCGACATCGATCGAGTACTTCCCGTACGCCTGCTTCTTGTCTGCCGGGATGTCGCGCTTGTCCGCGAGGTCGCGGATATGGCCGACCGAGCTCAGCACCTCGTAGCCGTCGCCGAGATACCCCTGGATCGACTTCATCTTCGTCGGTGACTCGACGATGACGAGCTTCTTGCCTTCTGCCAACGGGGGCGTCCTTTCTTCGACGCAAACCATACACGCCAGTTCTCGGTACGGGCGCTGTGAGCCCGGATCAGGGTGGGGGGCCCGCACGGGCGGAGGTCCGCGCGGTGACCGCTCCGAGCTGCAGCGAGACGGTGATCGTCGCGACCAGTTCGTCGAGATCGCAGGCGTCCACGACCGCTCCGAACGTGCCCGCGACCTCTGCCGCACGGGCGCACGGGATGCCGGGGACCGCGCCGGACGCGGCATCCGCGGCCGCCAGCGCGCCGGCGTCCGCTGCCGACGCGAGACGCTGCCCCGCGACGGCCGCAGCCCCCGCCATCGCGAGCCCGGACGTGAGGAGTGCTGCGGCGGCCACGATACCGGTGACGGCCATGGTTCCCGGCATCAGGCGCCGCCGCCGTCTGTGTGGGCTCCTGCGCCGGCCGTACGCGCGCCGCCGCGCCGCGCGGCATCGCGCTCGGTCCCGATGGCGCGGCAACCGCCGACGCAGGGCGCTGGGCGGGTGAGCCGGGCGCGCTCGCACCCGCTCACAGTCCGCCGCTCACAGTCCACCGCCGAGGGCGCAGCCGGTGGCCTCGATCCGGAAGCCGAACAGTGCAGATGCCGATGCGCTCACGCACACCAGGTCGCCGCGTGGGGCGATCTCCACGGACGCCCCCGCCACCGCCGCCGACACGGCGTCACGTGCTCGCTGATCGGGCTCGCCGCGGGCGCTGAGGCGTGCGGCATCGGCGACGGCGTCCTGCAGCCGCACCTGGCGTGCCGCTCCGGCGAGCGCCCCGACGCCGAGGACGAGCACCAGCACGATGGCGGGCAGCGCGACCGCGAACTCGGCGACGACCGCACCACCGTCGGCACTGGGCCGCAGGCGCTTGTCGGCACTGGGCCGCAGGCGCTTGCCGGCACTGGGCCGCAGGCGCTGGTCGTCGCCCAGCCGCGGACGGGTCATGCCACCGTGAGCGCGCGGCGCACGAGCTCCGTGAGGATGCCGCGCACCTCGTCGCTGCGCATGATGACGACGAGGAGACCCGCGAAGGCCACCGCCGCCATGGTCGCGATGGCGTACTCCGCGGTTGCCGCACCGGCATCGTCGGCCAGTCCGTGGCCGGAACCGCCCGGGCGGAACAGCCGCTCGGCGCGTCGGCGGGTGAGACGCGGCACAGGGGTGGTGGTCCAGAGGAAGGGCATGTGGTTCTCCGTTCGATGGAAGGGGTGTGCGGGCACGGTCTGGAGTATGGACGCGATGAGGCGGCCGTGAGCGACGCGATGGCGATCTCGCCGCCGAGAGCAGGTATGCGGCGACCGGTGCGGCCGTCACAGCGAGACCGACATCGTCGACATGACGCTCAGCATCATCGGGGCGACGCCGAGGAGGAGGAACGCGGGCAGCGTGCAGACGCCGAGCGGAAGGAGCAGCCGCGAGGACAGGCGGGCGACCCGCAGTCGTCCATCGATGCGGGCGCGGTGGCGCGCGTGGGCCGCCGAGGCGCGCAGCAGCTCCACCGCCGGCACACCGGCGCTCTGCGAAAGCGCCAGCACGGCCTCCACCCCGTCGCTCTCGCCGCCAGGCGCGGCAGGGTCTGCTCGCGCCGGCGCATCACCACGCGGTTCCCCGGTGCGTGAGCCCGGGCCGCGCAGGGTGCGGGCATCGCGCACGACCGCGCGTGCGCGATCGATCGAGACGCCGCCGGTCAAGGCGATCGCGATCAGCTCGGCGTCGAGACCGGGCACGTCGCCGGCGGTCTGCGCACTGCGGACCAGCCGCGCCGTCCATCTTTGTGCGACGACGATGAGCACGGCGCCGCCGGCGAGGCAGGCGATGCCCAGCGGGTTCGTGAACAAGGTCCCGAACGTGTCGAAGCCGAGCGCAGCGCCCAGCCCCACGGCGACCAGCGGCAGCCAGCTCATGAGACGCGCCGTGCCGGCGGGCTCGGCGAGCGCGACCCGAACGTCGTCGGCGGCCTCGTGGGCGTCGCGCAGCGCGACCGCCAGCCCGCGCAGGCACTCCGCCAGCGGCGCTCCGACGACCAGGGCGACCTGACAGGCGATCCCCACTTCACGCCAGGCGCCCGGCCCTGCGGTCGCGATCGCCTGTGGCAGCGGCATCCCTTCTCCGATCGACGACGCCACGTGCACGGCCGCCGGATCCCCGCGGTGCGCGAGATGCTCCCACGCCCGCGCCGGAGACACCCCGGCCTGCAGCAGCACCGCGAGCCGCAGCACCGTCTCGGCGACGTCAGCCGCCTGCGAGGAGGACGAACTCTTCGCCACCGGCAGCGACCGCCGGGGCGGCGCGACGCCTCGTCGCCCGCTCGTCCGCCGCGCGTGCGGCACGCGGCGCTGCGTCATTCCGCGTCCCATCGCGCCTCCTCGATTGCGAGGCGGCCGTCGCCGTCTACCACCGGACGCCCGGCCGACGCGATCCGACGCGCGCCGTTCGCACCTCGTTCGACGTGCAGCACGAGTCCGATCGCACTCGCCGCCTGGCGGGCGAGCGCCCGATCGTCGAGCCCTGCCAGGGCACCGAGCGCCTCGAGCCGCGCAGGCACGTCGTGCAGGCTGTTCGCGTGCACCGTGCCCGCGCCGCCGTCGTGACCGGTGTTGAGAGCTGAGAGCAGCTCCCGCACCTCGTCGCCACGACACTCGCCGACCACCAGCCGGTCCGGGCGCATACGCAGCGCTTCGCGCACCAGCCGCGCCAGGCCGATTCCTCCGGTGCCCTCGATGTTGGGCTGACGCGCCTCCAGACGAACGTGATGGGGATGCGCGATGCGCAGCTCGGCGACGTCTTCGATCGTGACGATCCGCTCGTGCGCCGGTGCCTCCGCGAGCAGCGCGGCGAGGAGCGTCGTCTTGCCCGCACCCGCCGCTCCGGAGACCAGCAGGTTCACCCGCCCGTCGATCGCCTCGCCGAGCCGGCGCCGGACGCCGTCGCCGAACATGCCGGCGCGCGCCAGATCGTCGAGCGTCGCGACGTCGAGGCGGGGCACGCGGATCGACAGCACCGTGCCTTCGGGGGCGATGGGCGGCAGCACCGCGTGTACGCGGATGCCGCCCTCCAGCCGGACGTCCACGCACGGCGACGCGTCGTCGATGTGACGCCCGCCGGCGCCGATGAGGGCGACGGCGAGATCGCGCACCTCTTCTTCTGTTGCGCGCCACTCGCGCGCCGAGACGGCTCCCGCGCCGCGATCGACGAACAGCCCATCAGCGCCGTTGACGAACAGGTCGGTGACATCGGGATCGTCGAGGTACGCCGCTAACGGCGCGAGTGCCGGATGCCGCACCACCGGCACCCGCGGCGGCCGCGGGGCGGATCGGCCGTCGCCAGACTGCTCTCGTCCCCGGGGCGGGGCGGCCTCCCCCGGCGCGCCCTCACGCCGGTGTGCGCCGGTGACACTCGTGCGGGCGGGCGCGTCGAGCCGCAGGGGCACCCATGCCTGCCGCGATCCGCCTCCCCCAGGTGCTCGCCCAGCGCGCCCGACCGGCACGTCGGCCACCGCCGCGCGCGCCCCGTCGGCCGCGACATCGGCGCCAGCGCCCGCGATGCGCGCCGCGGCACCGACGGGACCCGTGCCTGCGCGTCCCGACGACGGGCGGGCCGCGGCATCCCATCGGTCCTTCGCCACTGCAGCGGCGGAGACGCCGGCGCGAGGTCGGGCGACGAAAGGTGCGGACATGCTTCGACGCTAGAAGCGCCGCGCGCGGAGCACCGGTCGAGCCGGACGATCCGTGGATGAGCGGCGCAGAACCAGGGCTGGGGAGGAACGGACGCCACGCCATATCGGCGGGACCGCTCCCAGAAAAGAGTGGCGGCATCCCATGGGGGGAATGGGATGCCGCCAAGCGCGGGCCCGGAATCGGGGGGTGACGTCGGGCTCCGCAATGCCAGAATCGATGTTCGGCCAACGGTCAGCATATGCGAGGAAGGGGGCCTCACAAAACGAAAAGGAGAGGATTCTCACTGATATATCGGTCGAGTCCAACATCGCAGGGGCTACCCACTATCGGGGGTAGCCGGCTCCGGCCCCGCTGGGTACATTTCCTGGCAGACTCGCCGGCGCCCGTCGGCCTCCCTCAAGCCCGCAAAGGAGCGCGCTCCCATGACCGAACAGTCCCCCCTCACGCAGTCCAGCAGCAGCCAGATCGACCACCTCCTGAACGAGGATCGACGCTTCGCACCAAGCGACGACTTCGCCGGCAACGCCGTCGCGACCGCCGAACTCTACGAGCAGGCGAAGACCGATCGGCTCGGCTTCTGGGCTGAACAGGCGCGCGATCTCCACTGGCACCGGCCCTTCACCGAGGTGCTGGACTGGTCGAACCCGCCGTTCGCCCAGTGGTTCGCCGACGGTGAGCTCAACGTCGCCTACAACTGCCTCGACCGCCATGTCGAGGCAGGCAACGGGGACCGCGTCGCACTGCTCTGGGAGGGTGAACCCGGCGACGAGCGTCGCGTCACCTATGCCGAACTCACCGACGAGGTGAAGCGGCTCGCGAACGTTCTCGAAGGGCTCGGGATCGGTCAGGGCGACCGCGTCGCGATCTACCTGCCGATGATCCCCGAGGCGGTCGCCTCGATGCTGGCGGTGGCGCGCATCGGCGCCATCCACTCCGTCGTGTTCGGCGGCTTCTCGGCCGACAGCCTGCGCGCGCGCATCGATGACGCCGGCGCCAAGCTCGTGATCACCGCCGACGGGGGCTACCGCAAGGGCAAGGTCTCGCCGCTGAAGCCCGCCGTCGACTTGGCGCTCGGCGACCGCGGCACCGGCGCGCAGGAGACGGTCGAGCACGTCCTGGTCGTCAAGCGGGGCGACAACGAGGTCGATTGGACAGACGACCGCGATCTGTGGTGGCACGATGTCGTCCCGGCCGCCTCCGGCGAGCACGAGGCTCAGCCCTTCCCGGCCGAGAACCCGCTGTTCATCCTCTACACGTCGGGAACCACCGGAAAGCCCAAGGGCATCCTCCACACCTCCGGCGGCTACCTCACGCAGTCGGCGTTCACCAACAAGGTCGTGCACGACATCCACCCCGAGACCGACGTCTACTGGTGCACGGCCGACATCGGCTGGGTCACCGGCCACTCGTACGTCACCTACGGTCCGCTCGCCAACGGCGTGACCCAGGTGCTGTACGAGGGGACTCCGGATGCCCCGCACCCGGGTCGCTGGTGGGAGATCGTGCAGAAGTACGGGGTCACGGTGCTCTACACGGCGCCGACCGCGATCCGCTCGTTCATGAAGCTCGGCCGCGCCATCCCCCAGCAGTTCGACCTGTCATCGCTGCGGCTCCTCGGCTCGGTGGGCGAGCCCATCAACCCCGAGGCGTGGATGTGGTACCGCAAGATCATCGGCGGCAAGACGGCGCCGATCGTCGACACGTGGTGGCAGACCGAGACGGGTTCGGTCATGATCTCGGCCCTCCCCGGCGTCACCGAGACGAAGCCCGGCTCGGCGCAGGTGCCGCTTCCCGGCATCTCGATCGACGTCGTCGACGAGGACGGCACGCACGTCGGCAACGGCAACGGCGGGCTCCTCGTCGTCACGGAGCCGTGGCCGTCGATGCTGCGCGGCATCTGGGGTGACCCGGAGCGCTTCGTCGAGACGTACTGGGAGAAGTTCCAGAAGCAGGGCTACTACTTCGCCGGCGACGGGGCACGCCTCGACGATGACGGCGACGTGTGGCTGCTCGGCCGCGTCGACGACGTCATGAACGTGTCGGGGCACCGCCTGTCGACCACCGAGATCGAGTCGGCGCTGGTCGCGCACGAGGCCACCGCCGAGGCCGCCGTCGTCGGCGCCTCCGACGAGACCACCGGGCAGGCCGTCGTTGCCTTCGTCATCATCAAGCAGTCCTTCCTCGACGAGCACGATGTGGAGGGCCTGGGCCAGACGCTCCGGCAGTGGGTCGGCGAGCAGATCGGCCCGATCGCCCGCCCGCGCGACGTCTACATCGTGGGCGAGCTGCCCAAGACTCGCTCCGGCAAGATCATGCGCCGCCTGCTCCGCGACGTCGCCGAGGGCCGCGAAGTCGGCGACACGACGACGCTCGCCGACACGGCCGTCATGTCGGTGATCTCCGCCCAGGTGAAGTAGGTCGCGGGAGGCTCGGGGCGTTCGTCTCGCTCAACGACCGACATCGGACGAACGAGGAGAGCGGATGCCGCAGCCCAGGGCTGCGGCATCCGCTCTTCGTTCGCGTCGCCTGAGCGGAATGCGCGTCAGGCGTAGGAGAAGACGACCTCGACCTCGACGGGGGCGTCGAGCGGCAGCACCGGGACGCCCACGGCGGACCGGGCGTGCGTGCCGGCGTCGCCGAAGATGTCGCCGAGGACCTCGCTGGCGCCGTTGATGACGCCCGGCTGCCCCGTGAACTCGGGCACGGATGCCACGAAACCCGTGACCTTCACCACGCCGGTGAGCCGGTCGACCCCGCCGACAGCGGCCGCGGCGGCGGCGATGGCGTTGAGGGCGCTCTGACGGGCGTATCCCTTCGCGTCATCCGCGGGGACGAGGCCTTCGCCCTCCCCGACCTTGCCGGTCGCCGGGAGGGCACCCGACACCATCGGCAGCTGGCCGGCGGTGTAGACGAGGTCGCCGTGCGCCTTCGCGGGCACGTAGGCGGCGACGGGCGGCACCACACCGGGAAGGGCGATGCCGAGTTCGGCGAGACGGTCGCTCACGCTCATGGTCATGCCCCCTCGAACTGCTGGGCGGCCTGGGCCGCGGCATCCAGTCCGGCGTTCTGCTGACCGCCGCCGGCGGGGCGCTTGAAGTAGGCGACCAGGCCGCCCTCAGGACCAGGAACGACCTGGACGAGCTCCCAGCCCTGCTTGCCCCAGTTGTTGAGGATCGCGGCGGTGTTGTGGATCAGCAGGGGCGTGGTGAGGTACTCCCACGTCGTCATCGCGACTCCTCGGGTATGCGGAAAGGACGGCAGGTGAAGGCTGGGAAACACCTCGGCGGGCGCACGTCTCTGAGGGAATCGCCCAGGTATCTCCCCTACGATCAACCCTATGCCTGATACCAAACGCACGGCCACAGGTGTGCTCGGCGGCCTCGCCGGGCTCGTAGGCCTCAGCGCCGCAGCCGGTGTCCTCATCGCAGCGACCGTCACCCCCGCGGTCGCGATCACGAGCACTGCGGCCGAGCGCGCGATCACGATGTTCGACAATCTGCCGAGCTCGCTCGAGATCGACAAGCTCATGCTCCCGAGCAACTTCTACTACACCGACCCGGCGAGCGGGCAGCCGCAGCTCATGACGCAGTTCCTCGAGCAGGACCGCACGCCGGTCAACTTCGACCAGATCAACCCCGTCATGTACGACGCGCTTCTCTCCAGTGAGGACCCGCGCTACTACCAGCACGGCGGCATCGACCTCATCGGAACCACGCGCGCGCTGCTCTCCAACGCCGGAGGCGCCTCAGAGACCCAGGGCGGGTCGTCGATCAGCCAGCAGTACGTCAAGAATGTGCTGATCCAGAAGTGCGAGCAGAACGCCGCCACGGAGTACGAGACGAACGACGCCGGCGAGGTGGTCATCGACGAGGCGACCGGTCTGGCGAAGGAGAAGGTCAGCCGCGATCAGGCGCTGCTCAACTGCTGGGTCGAGGCGACGACGGCCGAAGGTGCCGAGGGATACAGTCGCAAACTGCAGGAGATGCGCTACGCGATCGCGCTCGAGCAGAAGTACTCCAAGAACGACATCCTGCTCGGGTACCTCAACATCGCCAACTTCGGCGGCATCACCTACGGCATCGAAGCCGCTGCCCGTCGATACTTCAACAGCACCGCCGCGAATCTCACCGTCGCGCAGGCGGCGACGCTCGCGGGCATGGTGCAGAATCCGAACAGCTACCGCATCGACAAGGTCGGCGGATCGATCACCAGCTCCGACGGAACGACCTTCAACAAGGCACCGGACGGCGTGATCGACGAGGGCGCCAAGCTCGGCGTCCTGGATGACCTCGTCGCCTCCGGTGAGATCACCGAAGAGCAGAAGCTCGCCGCCGCCGACGGATACACCTCGACGAAGGTGCGCCAGCTCTACGTGCTGAGTCGCCTGCTCGAGGACGGCAAGATCACGCGCGAGCAGTACGTCGAGGCGGCCGCCTGGCCCATCACGCCCGATGTCGTCGAACCCAAGACCGGTTGCGCGAATGCGGGAGGCGCGGCGTATTTCTGCCAGTACGTCAAGTACGTGATCCTCAACGACCCCGCGTTCGGTGAGACCGTGGAAGCGCGTCAGGACACCCTCCAGCGCGGCGGACTCAGCGTCTACACGACCCTCGACCCGCGCATCCAGGGCCCCGCCGAGCAGGCGATGGCCACCTACGCGCCGACCAGCATCCAGATGCGGCAGGGGACGACCCAGCCGCAAGCGGGCCGCTTCGGCTCGACCACGGTCAGCATCGAGGCGACGACCGGGCGGGTCCTGGCGATGGCGCAGAACACGAAGTTCAGCGAGGATGCCGCCAATGCCCCGGACTGGAACTTCTCGTCGCAGGTGTATGCCGGCGACCAGACCTTCGGCGCGTCGACCGGCTTCAACGCGGGATCGACGTTCAAGCTCTTCACGCTCCTCGACTGGCTCGAGAAGGGCCACTCCGTGAACGAGACGCTCAACGGCACGCTGCGCATCTTCAAGAAGATGACCGTGTGCGGCGAGACCTGGTTGAACACAGCCACGAAGCCGACGGGCAACTTCGGCAAGGACCCCGGACGGATCGGCACTCCGATGCAATTCACTGCCTCGTCGCTGAACACCGGCTACTTCGCCATGGCCGAGAAGCTCGACCTCTGCGACATCGGAAACGTCGCCACCAAGCTGGGCGTCATCGATACGTACAGCAACGCGCCGGTCAAGATGGACGGCCTCAACACCGTCATCGGCACGGCCAACGTGTCGCCGCTCGCGATCGCCGAGGCCTACGCGACGGTCGCCAACAACGGCGTGTACTGCCAGCCGCAGGTGATCGACCGCGTGACCGATTCGGACGGCAACGAACTGCCGAAGCCGCAGCGCGCGTGCAGCCCGGTGGTGGATCCGAAGGTGGCGGCGACCGCGGCCTACGCGCTGCAGGGTGTGATGAACGGCGGAACCGGTGCTCAGGGCAAGCCGCGCGACAACGTGCCGCTCATCGGCAAGACCGGTACCCACGAAGAGCTCCAGTCGTGGCTGGTCGAGTCCAGCACCAAGGTCGCGACCGCGACCTGGGCAGGCAACGTCCAGGGCGGTGGGGACATCTTCAAGACCTCCCACAACGGGGTTCGTCTCTCCGACATCCGCTACCGCATCACCCGGGACGTCCAAGGCGCGGCCAACGCCGCGTACGGCGGCGACCGGTTCGCGACCCCTGACAACGACCTCATCAAGGTGCAGCTGACGGACCTCCCCAACGTAGTCGGCCAGACGATCGAGCAGGCGACGAAGACCCTGACCGACGCCGGCTTCACGGTCGAGGTCGGCGGGCCAGTCGACTCCAACCAGCCCGCGGGCGTCGTGGGTGCCCAGAACCCCGGAGCCGGGAAGGTCGCGGGTGGCACTACGGTCACCATCAACCCCAGCAACGGCGAGGGCCTCACGGTCCCCGACGTGTCGGGTCGCTCGCTCGAGGACGCCAAGAAGGCCCTCCGCAGCGCAGGCTTCGGCAACGTCGGCGACGGCACCTGCACCGCTGACGTCAGCGCCGGTGCGCAGACGCGCACGAGCGGGACCAACCCCGCCGCCGGCAGCGCCGTGAACCGCAACACGGCGATCGCCGTCGACTACACCGCCGCGGTCTGCGGCGGCGGCGGAGGCCGCGGCCCTGGCGGCGACGGCGGTGACGACGACTAGTGCCGTCTGCAGCAACTCGCACCGCCCTCACCGTGCTCGGCACGGTGGGGGCGGTCGGTGCAGGAGCCGCGATCTGGGGCGTCGGCATCGAGCGCTACCTCTTCACCGTCCGCTTCCATGAGGTGCCGGTCCTTGCCGCCGGAGCGGCGCCGATCCGCGTCCTCCACCTGTCCGACGCGCACATGGCGCCCTGGCAGCACCGCAAGCAGGAGTGGATCGCGGCCCTCGCCGAGCTCCAGCCCGACCTCGTGGTCAACACCGGCGACAACATGGGCCACGCCGAAGGGCTTCGCGGCCTGCGCGCGGCGTTCGATCCGCTGCGCGGCATCCCGGGCGTCTTCGTCCACGGCTCGAACGACCATGCCTCCCCTTCGCCGCGCAACCCGCTGAAGTACTTCACCGGGCCGTCGAAGGTGAAGCACACGTCCGAGCCCCTCGACACCCAGGCGCTCGACGACTACCTGACCGACGAGCTCGGCTGGCTCGATCTCAACAATCGTGTCGGGGCTCTGGATGCCGCCGGCCGCCGCATCGCGGCCTTCGGCGTCAGCGACGCCCACCGTGAGTGGGACAAGCTCGAGGTACTCCCCGGGCTGCTGTCGGAACTGCGCAGCAACGAGTCCGCCGATCTCACGATCAGTGTCACCCACGCGCCGTACCGGCGCGTGCTCGACGACTTCGTCGATCTCGGCGCCGACGCCGTCTTCGCCGGCCACACCCACGGCGGGCAGGTGCGTGTGCCCGGCTTCGGCGCGCTCGTCGCCAACTGCGACATTCCGCTGAAGCAGGCGCGCGGGCTGAGCACATGGACGCACGAGGGGCGCACCGTTCCCCTGAACGTCAGCGCCGGTCTCGGACACTCGATCTATGCCCCCGTGCGCTTCGCCTGCCGGCCGGAGGCGTCACTCCTGACGCTCGTCCCCTCGGCGTAACGCACGGTTCCTCCCCAGAGCGGGCGCACGGGCGTTCATCCACAGATCCGTCCGGCAGCGGCGGACGCCGGGCGGCGCTCGCGCAGTCTCTATGTGTGCCGAAGAAACATCGAACACCTCTCGATCCCACACCCCGACCCCTGATCATGCGGCTGCTGTTCGCCCGCCTCCCACTGCCCGCCTACGTACTGATCCTCGCCGGGCTCGTCGTGCTCCTGGTCATCGACGTCGTGGCGCCGCCGCGCGCCGATGCGGCGGAGCGAGGCGTCGGGTTCGGCACGTGGGCGCCCATCTCGGCGTACGGCTGGCACGGCTCGATGCTCATCGACGGCGTCCACACCTACTGCATCACTCCGGGCGCGCCCGCTCCGACCGGACCGAGCACCGACCACGGGATCAGCGGCTCCGCCGCGGGGCTGTCGCTGCAGCAGCTCGCCGGGATCAACCACCTCGTGTCCAGCTACGGACAGACCGAAGATCCCGTTCAGGCGGCCGCGGTGGCGTGGGCGGTCAAGGCCATCGCGAACCGCGAGGAGACGCTCCATGCGTTCGGGTACCGCGGCGATTCGCTGACTGAGGCCATCCATTGGACGCTCTCCGCGCTCGCGCCACAGCACGATCGGGCCGTGCAGGAGCGCGCGGTCGCCTACTACGACGAGGCCACCCGCGCCGCACCGACGCCGACCACGGCGAGCGGAAGTCTGGTGTTCTCGACGGATGCCGCCGACCACCGCAGCGGCACGGTGCGGGTTGACGCAACGAGCGCGGCAACCGGGACGGTGACGCTCGTGAACGCCGTCTTCACCGACTCGGGGTCACCGACACTCGACGGGGCGTCCGTGGGGAGCACGCACTCGATCCGGACGGTGCCGCCGGCAGAAGGGCGGGCGTACGCGGTGAGCGGCACCGGCCGCTTCCGAGCCGGCCTTCCCGCTGCCGTGCGCCACTACACGACGCCGGGTGGGCAGCGGACGGCCGGCCCTGCCGGCGTGATCGAGTTCGAGGTTGCAGGAGCCGACGCCGCCCCGCGCGTCCCGCCGTTCTCGCCGAGCATCTCGACGCGGGTGCCCACGCGAGAGACGGCGGGAGGTCCGTATGTCGACGAGGTCACCTTCGCCGCGGAGGCGGGATCATGGCCGCGGGCCGAGGACGGGTCGTATCTGCCCGTGACCGCCGGCGCCGTCGTCTACCGGACCGACGTGGAGCCGGCGCCCGGCTCGACAGTCCCTGCCGAGGCATCCATCGTCGGCACGCTGCGCGTGACGACCGATCCACTCATCGGTCCGGCGGGCCCGTACACCGTCACCTCCCCTTGGGGAATGACCGCACCGGGCTTCTACACGGCGGTATGGAGCGTGAGCGCCGCCGACCAGGTCGCCGCAGTCGTCGCCCACACCGGGCCGGATTTCGTCTGGGTCGAGCGCTTCGGCGAGCCGTCGCAGATCGCCGTCGTCGCGCCTTCTCCCACCGAGCCGACTCCCCCACCGCCCGCACCGGCGGAGACCCCTGCTCCCGCCGGAGAGGTCGCTCCGAACCCGCCGTCGACCGCTCTCGCCGCCACGGGAACGGATACCGCCGCCGTCCGGGGACCTGCGGCGATCGCCATCGGACTGCTCAGCATCGGCATCGTGATCGTCGCGTCCCGTCGACCCCGGTTCGGAGCACGCCCCGTGATCAGGTAGACTCATGGGGTTGTCAAACGGGGTGTGGCGCAGCTTGGTAGCGCGCTTCGTTCGGGACGAAGAGGCCGCAGGTTCAAATCCTGTCACCCCGACATCAGAGAGGCTCCGCCGGAAGGCGGAGCCTCTCGCATGAAAGGACGGACGCCGTGGCCGACAGCAACTCGCCCCTTCTGGTGGCGTTCGACCTCGATGACACCCTGGCTCCGTCGAAGAGCCAGATCGACCCACGCATCGGCGAACTGCTGATCGCCCTGGCCGAGCGCGTCGAGGTGGCGATCATCTCGGGCGGCCAACTGGCTCAGTTCACGACGCAGGTCGTCGACCGTCTTCCGGATGCCTCGGCCGCCGCCCGCTCGCGGATGCACCTCCTGCCTACCTGCGGCACCCAGTACTACCGCCTGACCGAGGACGAGGTCGTCACCGTCTACAAGCGCTCGCTGACTGACGACCAGAAGTCCCGCGCACTCGCCGCCGTCGAGGGAGAGGCCCGTCGCCTCGGACTCTGGGAGTCCGAGACCTGGGGCGACATCCTGGAGGACCGCGGCTCGCAGATCACGTTCTCGGCGCTGGGCCAGCAGGCGCCGGTCGCGGCCAAGATGGCCTGGGATCCGACCGGCGAGAAGAAGAACGCCCTCCGGGCGGCCGTGGCCGCTCTGCTCCCCGATCTCGAGGTGCGCTCCGGCGGCTCGACGTCGGTCGACATCACCGAGCAGGGCATCGACAAGGCCTACGGCATGCGTCAGCTCGCCGAGCAGACCGGCATCGCCCTCGACGACATGCTCTTCGTCGGCGACCGTCTCGATCCGGACGGCAACGACTACCCCGTCCTCGCGATGGGCGTCGCCTGCCACGCGGTCGACGGCTGGGAGGACACCGCCGTGTACCTGGAGCAGCTCATCCCCACGCTCCCCGTCCGCGTCTGACCCGACTGCCACGCGCTGGCGTGAGCCCCATGCGTTTCGTCCCGCTCGTTCCTCGCTCGCTCAACGACCGGGTCAAGGCAGCGGTCGTTGAGCGAGCGAAACGTCGAAGGGATCAGCCCTGAGGGCGCGACGCGGTGCCCTTCGACGCGGTGGTCTTCGCGGGACCGGATGCCGCAGCATCCGTCTTCCCGTTCGCCGTCGTCCGCGGGGACCGCGCCGCGGCACCTGACGCCACGCGCACGCGCGGTGCGCCGCCGCCGACGGCCGCGGCCGACGCGCCCGCGAGGGGCATGAGGCGGGTGAGCTGCGTGACGTGGCGCGGCTCCAGCTCGGCGATGGACGAGACTCCGAGGAGCTTCATGGTGCGCTCGATCTCGCTGCGGAGGATGGCGATCGTGCGGTCGACGCCCTGACGCCCGCCGGCCATGAGCCCGTAGAGGTATGCGCGGCCGATCAGCGTGAACTTGGCGCCGAGCGCGATCGATGCCACGATGTCGGCGCCGTTCATGATGCCGGTGTCGACCATGACCGTGGCGTCCTTGCCGACCTCGCGCACCACCTCGGGCAGAAGGCGGAACGGAATCGGCGCGCGGTCGAGCTGACGGCCGCCGTGGTTCGACAGGATGATGCCGTCGACGCCGGCATCGATGAGCCGCTTCGAGTCGTCGATGTTCTGGACGCCCTTGACCACGATCTTGCCCGGCCAGATGTCGCGGATGATCGCGAGGTCGTCGTAGCTGATCGTCGGGTCCATCGCGGAGTTGAGCAGTTCGCCCACGGTGCCGCCCGTCGTCGAGAGGGAGGCGAACTCGAGCTTCGGCGTGGTGAGGAAGTCGTACCACCACCACGGCCGCGGGATCGCGTTGATGATCGTGCCGAGGGTCAACTGGGGCGGGATGGAGAACCCGTTGCGCTTGTCGCGCAGGCGCGCGCCCGCGACGGGCGTGTCGACGGTGAACTGCAGCGTGTCGAAGCCGGCGGCCGCCGCGCGGCGCGCAAGGTTGTACGAGATCTCGCGGTCGCGCATGACGTACAGCTGGAACCAGTTGCGTCCGTGCGGGTTGGCCTTCTTCACGTCCTCGATCGACGTCGTGCCGAGCGTCGAGAGCGTGAACGGGATGCCGGCGGCACCGGCCGCACCCGCCCCGGCCGTCTCGCCCTCGGTCTGCATGAGCCGCGTGAAGCCGGTCGGCGCGATGCCGAACGGCAGCGCCGACGGACCGCCGAGGATCTCGGTCGACATGTCGACGTACTCGGCCGGACGCAGGATGTCGGGGTGGAACTCGACGTCCTCGAACGCCTGGCGCGCACGGGCGAGCGAGAACTCGCCCTCGGCGGCGCCGTCGGTGTAGTCGAAGGCCGCTTTGGGTGTGCGGCGCTTGGCGATCGTCCGGAGGTCGTGGATCGTCAGCGCCGCCTCGAGCCGGCGCTTGCGGCCGTCGAGTTCGGGCTTCTTGAACTGCATGAGCTCGAGCAGCTCTGCGGGCTTGGGGAGTTGGCGCTGGACCATGGGGGTGCCTTTCAGGAGGTCGGATCCGTCGCGGCGGGTCCGGGGGTGGGGGTGGCGGCGCGGGCGAGGCCCGCCGATGCGTAGTAGCCCACGATGTGGTCGTGGACGAGGGTGCGGGCACGGGCCGCATCGCCCGCGTC
>NZ_MWLP01000044.1:0-7567 GCF_010634885.1 Microbacterium sp. B35-04
CCTCGCTCGCTCAACGGCCAGGATCTCGGTCGTTGAGCAAGCTTGCGAGACGAAACGGGTCAGTTGTTCTGGGGGAAGCCGAGGTTGATGCCGGTGTGGCCGGACTGGCTGCGCGTGGCGGGGTCGAGCCAGCGGCTGGTGATGGCCTTCTCGCGCGTGAAGAAGTCGAAGCCGTGCACGCCGTAGGCCTTGGCGTCGCCGAACAGCGACTGCTTCCAGCCGCCGAAGGAGTGGTAGGCGACCGGAACCGGGATGGGCACGTTGATGCCGATCATGCCGACCTGCACCTCGTTCTGGAAGCGGCGGGCGGCTCCGCCGTCGTTGGTGAAGATCGCGGTGCCGTTGCCGAACTGGCCCGAGTTGATCAGCCCCAGACCCTCGTCGTAGGACGGCACGCGCACGACGGAGAGGACCGGTCCGAAGATCTCCTCCTGGTAGGCGCGGCTGGTGGTGGGGATGTCGTCGATCAGGGTGGGGCCGAAGAAGAACCCGTCCTCGTGCCCATCGACCGTGAAGCCCCGGCCGTCGACGATGATCTTCGCGCCGTCGGCCTCGGCGATGTCGACGTAGCTCGAGACCTTGTCGCGGTGCACGTCGGTGATCAGCGGCCCCATGTCGGGCTCGACGCCGTCCACGCCGGCACCGTTGCCGATGCGCAGCTTCGCGATCCGCTCCTGGATCTTCGCGATGAGGTCGTCGGCGACCGGCTCGACGGCCAGCACGACCGAGATCGCCATGCAGCGCTCACCCGCCGCACCGTAGCCGGCGTTGACGGCCTGGTCCGCGACCAGGTCGAGGTCGGCATCCGGAAGCACCAGCATGTGGTTCTTCGCGCCGCCCAGCGCCTGCACCCGCTTGCCGTGCTTGGAGGCGGTCTCGTAGATGTACTGCGCGATCGGCGTCGAGCCCACGAACGAGATGGACTGCACGTCCGGGCTCTCCAGAAGCCCGTCGACCGCGAGCTTGTCGCCTTGCAGAACCGTGAACACCCCGTCCGGCAGCCCAGCCTCCTGCCAGAGCGCCGCCAGCCACAGCGCCGCCGAGGGGTCCTTCTCGGACGGCTTGAGCACGACCGCGTTGCCGGCGGCGATCGCGATCGGGAAGAACCACATCGGCACCATCGCCGGGAAGTTGAACGGGCTGATGATGCCGACGACCCCGAGCGGCTGCTTCAGCGAGTACACGTCGATGCCGCTCGAGGCGTTCTCGCTGAACGCGCCCTTGATGAAGTGCGGGAACCCGGTCGCCAGCTCCACGACCTCCTGGCCGCGCAGGATCTCGCCCATGGCGTCCGAGACGACCTTGCCGTGCTCGGCGGTGATGATTCCGGCCAGCTCACGCTTACGGGCATTGAGCAGCTCGCGGAAGCTGAACAGCACCGACTGCCGACGCGCGATCGAGAACTGCGACCACACCTCGTATCCGCGGACCGCCGACGCGATCGCCGCGTCGATCTCGACCCGGTCGGCCAGTGCGACCCGGGCCGACACCATGCCGGTCGCCGGGTTGTACACGGGTGCGGTGCGGCCGGACGTCGACGCCCGCTCGGCACCATCGATCCAGTGCGAGATCACCCGCACATCGGCGTCTGTGGTCGCGGGGGCGACGGTGCTCTCGGCAATGCTCATGAGTGGTCCCTTTCGGCGTCGGACAGATCGTGTGGCGATCCCTTAGGCTTGACCCGTCCCAGCCTGTCAGAGAAGAAGAGGCGTCAACGGTGCCCGACCGTCGCGAAGATCGCACGAACCAAACGGATCGTCCGGCTGATCGAGTCGCAGATGCGACCTTGCCGACCGTGCGCGAGGTGATCGCTCTCGACGCGGTCGCGCACGGTGTTCCGGAGGTGCTCGCCGGCGGCGACGCGCTCGATGCGCGGGTGCGCTGGCTGCACGTCTCGGACAGCGCCGGCGTGGCCCGCCTGCTCGACGGCGGCGAGCTGCTGCTGTCGACCGGTTCGTCCTGGCCCGTCGAACCTGCCGACCTGCGCCGCTTCGTCGACGAGCTCGCCGATGCCGGTCTCTCGGGTCTCGTGCTCGAACTCGGCACGCATTACCGCTACGTTCCCGCCGTGGTCGTCGAGGCCGCGGCGGCTCGCGGTCTGGCGCTCATCGTGCTGCACCGCGAGGTGAAGTTCGTCACCGTCACCGAGGCGGTGCACAGCCGCATCATCACCGGACAGACCGACGCGCTGCGGGCCCGCGACGAGGTGCGCGAGCGCTTCACCGCTCTCGTGCTGCGCGGCTCACCCGCGGACTTCATCGTGCACCAGGTCGCGCAGACGCTGGGCGCGCCGATCGTGCTCGAGAACCTCGGCTACGAAGTCGTGGCGGCCGAGGTGCCGCTCGCGATGGAGGAGGAGCTGTTCACCGAGTGGGAGCTGCGCTCGCGTTCCGCGCACCGGCGCTCCGAGCAGCGCCGGCAGCGGGGCGCCGCGGCGAGCCCCGACGATTGGCTCATCGTTCCCGTCGAGGCACGGGGCATCCGCTGGGGCAACCTCATCGCCCTGCCCGGACCCGAGCACGCAGCCGGGCGCATGGCGGTGCTCGAACAGGGCGCGATCGCGCTCGCCGTCGGGCGCCTGGCAGATGGCGACGCCGACGAGTGGGTGCGCATCGGCCGCCGCCGCCTGGTCGACGGATTGCTCGCGGGACGCTTCGCGGGCGTCGGCGGGGCGGCCGCGAGACTCGAGGCCGCGGGCCTGCCCCTCCGCGGGGCGAAGCTGCACGGCCTGGTCGTGTCGGGCGCGCCCGTTGCGGTGGAGCGAGCGGATGCCGCGGCCCGCGCCCTGCGCGGACGAGCGCTCGCGGGATCGGCGCCGTCCGGCGTCGCGGCGCCCGCGGCGACGATCCTGGTGTCACTGCCGCCCGAGACGGTGTTCGACGACGCAGCGGTGGTGGCCTTCGTGCGCGCCCTCGTCGACGCCGCCGACGTGGAGCGGGTCACCGTGTCGGTGGGGCGCGGTGCCGAGGGCATCGACGCGGCCCTCGCCTCGGTGCACGAAGCCGTCGACCTCGCGGGCGGCCGACGCCGCCGCACCGGCCGCGGACCGCATCTCCGACGCGCCGAGAACCGCCCGCTGGTGCAGCTGGTGGCGGCGCTCCGCGACGACCACCGCGTGCTCGAGCACGGCGAGCGGATGCTCGCGCCCCTCATCGCGCACGACCTGGCGCGCTCGGGCGATCTGCTCGACGTCCTCGAGGCGATGCTCGCGCACCCGGGCAACCGCACGGCGGCGGCGGGGGCATCCCATCTCTCCCGCTCGGTGTTCTACCAGCGCATCGCGCTCATCGAGGAGCTGCTGGGCGCCGATCTCGACGACGGCGAGACCCAGACCGCGCTGCATCTCGCGCTGCTCGTGCGCAGGTCGGCAGGGCGCTGATCCCCGGCGCCTGCGTCCGGCTGAGCGGGACGGCGGTCAGCCGAGGATGTAGACCTTCCGCAGCGTCTCGCGAACGGTCCACACCGTGCGCATGCCCGCGGTGAGACGCGCGACCGAGCCCGCCCGCAGCTCGATCGGCTCGAGTGCCGGGTCGTCGAACGACACCGTCGCCGAGCCCGACAGCACCACGAACACCTCGTCCGCCTCGACGTCGGTCGAGACGCCGGGCGTGTGCTCCCACACCCCGATCGTGTCGGTGAGCTCGGCGAAGCCGGTGCGGGGCGAGCCCTCGACCACCTGCTCGGCGGGCAGGGGCTCGAGCGCAAGCGCGAGGGAGTCGGCATCCGTCACGATTCCCGGGTTCACGAGTCGAACCCCAGTCCGACCGCGTCCAGCGTCTTCAGCAGCAGGTTGCGCTTGCCCTTGTTGTGGTCCGCGCGGTCCAGCGACCAGCGTGTGGCGTTGATGCCGATCGACGCCGCGGGCTCGGGCGGGAACGGAAGCGGGCGCTTCTGCACCATCTCGAGCCCGGTGCGCTCGTTCGAGACCCCGTCGAGCAGGTCGAGCATGACGTCGCCGGCGAAGCGCGTCGACCCGACGCCGAGCCCGGTGAAGCCCGCGGCGTAGGCGACCCGGCGCTCACGGGCGGTGCCGAAGAAGGCCGTGAACTGCGTGGAGGTGTCGATCGCGCCCGCCCACTGGTGGGTGAAGCGCAGGCCCTCGAGCTGCGGGAACGTGGTGAAGAAGTGGCTCGCGAGCCGTGCCCACGTCTCGGGGCGCTCCTCGTAAGCGGGATCGACCTTGCGGCCGTAGTGGTAGATCGCGTCGTACCCGCCGAACAGGATCCGGTTGTCCTTCGTGATCCGGTAGTAGTGGAACTGGTTCGCCATGTCGCCGATGCCCTGGCGGTCCTGCCACCCGATCGACGCGACCTGCGCGTCGGTGAGCGGCTCGGTCATCAGCACGTAGTCGTACACGGGCACCGTCATGAGCCGGTTGCGCTTGATGAGCGACGGGAAGACGTTGGTGGCGAGCGCGGCTCGGGCTGCCTCGACCCGGCCGTCGGCGGTCGCCACGACGACTCCCGGACCGGTCGTGTCGAGGCCGGTCACGTGCGAGCGCTCGAAGATCTCCACGCCGCGCTCCTCGCACACGCGCGCGAGCTCCGCCGCCATGCGGGCCGGGTGCAGCATGCCGCACGCGTGCTTCTCCCAGACGGCGGCGAGGTACGTGGGGGAGTGGACGGATGCCTGCGCCTCCGCCTGGTCGAGATAGACGACGCCCTCCTCGCCCTCGGCGGCCCACTCCTTGAGCCAGTCGACCTGGTGGGGCTCGACGGCGGGGGCGAACTGGCCGGTGCGCTCGAACTGGAAGTCCATGCCGTAGCGCGCCTCGGAGGCCTCGATCGCATCGAGGTTCTCGCGCCCGAGCCGGTCGAGCAGCGGCATCTCGTCGGGCCACCGGGCCATGCCGTTCTCGTGGCCGTGCGTGAGGCTCGCCTCGCAGAAGCCGCCGTTGCGGCCCGACGCCGCCCAGCCGACGCGCTGCGCCTCGACGATCACGACCTTCGCTGCGGGGTCGCGCTCGGTGGCGAGCAGTGCGGTCCACAGGCCGGTGTAGCCGCCGCCGACGACGACGAGGTCGGCGCGATGCGTGCCCATCAGCGACGGCCGGTCGGGGAGGAGGGAGTCAGGGAGGTCGTCGCGCCAGAACACCGCGTGGCGGGTGTCGGCGAGGGAATGCTGGACGACGGATGCTGCCGGCCGCTGTCGTTCGAACACGGTCGTGCCCACGGGTATCAACTCCGATGCGGTGTCTGGTGCTCCCATCCTCGCCGGTTCGGGCCGGCGCCGCAGGCCCCGCCTGTCGGGACTTGACGGGCCGGTCGGACAGGTTGTCGCGCCCGCGTCAGGGCGCGCCGTCAGACCGCCGCGAGTTCGGCTGCCAGTGCGTCGACGTCGGCGACTCGCGCGTAGCTGCCGTCGAGCGCTGCCATGAACGCCAGATGCACCTGGGCGCCGGGCACGGTCCTGCCGTCGTAGGCGAGGTCGGGCGCCGCGCAGGCGTCCTGCGCCACGGCGAGGCGGAAGCCGAGATCGGATGCCGCGCGCACAGTGGCATCGATGCACATGCTCGACATCATCCCGGCCACCACGATCTCATCGGCCGCCGCCGCCCGCAGCAGGGCCTCGAGCCCGGTGCCGAGGAAGGCGTTCGGCTCGTGCTTGACGATGACGTGCTCGGCGCCGTCCGGGGCGACACGCGGGTCGAACTCCACACCGGGCGTCCCGGGGGCGAAGAACGCGGCATCCGGACCGTCCCACACGTGCTGGACGTGCACGACCCGCTCGCCCGTCGCCCGGAAGGCGGCGAGAAGTCGCGCAGCGGCATCGGCGGCGGCATCCGCGTCGACGAGCGGATGCCGCCCTCCCGGGAAGTAGTCGCGCTGGATGTCGATGAGGAGCAGGAGTCGGGTCACCGCAACAGCATAGATGCGTCGCGTCAGGCGTCCGGCGTGACGTAGACGCGCTCGCCCTGCACGAAGGTCTGGAGGGTGCGGGTCGCGCCGATCCGGTCGGCCGGCCCGGCGAAGGGATCCCGGTCGAGCACGGCCAGGTCGGCGTACTTGCCGACCTCGATCGTGCCCGTGACGTCGTCGAGGTGGTTCACCCACGCCGATCCGGCCGTGTACGCGGTGAGCGACGTCGCGAGGTCGATCGACTGCTCGGGATAGAACGGGTCGTACTCGCCCTCCTCCTGACCGGGCGCGGCCATGCGGTTGACCGCGGTGTGGATCGCGGCCATCGGATCGGGCGTCGACACCGACCAGTCGCTCCCCGCTGCGAGCACGGCGCCCGAGCGCAGCAGGTCGCCGAACGGGTACTGCCAGGCGCTGCGCTGCTCACCGAAGAACGGCAGCGTCAGCTCGACCATCTGCGGCTCGTACGTCGCCCACAGCGACTGCATGTTCGCGGCGACTCCGAGCTCGCGGAACCGGCGCATGTCTTCGGGATGCACCACCTGGATGTGCGCGATGTGGTGGCGGTTGTCGCGGCGGCCGTTGCGGGCGATCGCATTCTCGACCGCGTCGAGGCACTCGCGCACGGCGCGGTCGCCGATCGCGTGGAAGTGCACCTGGAAGCCCGCCGCGTCGAGGAGGGGCACCGCCTCATTGAGGACGGCAGGGTCGACGAACGAGATCCCCGAGTTGTCGGTGAGATGGCCGTGGCCGTCGCAGTACGGCTCGAGCATCGAGGCTGTGAAGTTCTCGGCGACGCCGTCCTGCATCACCTTCACGGATGTCGCGGCGAAGCGCCCGCCCCGGTACCGCTCGCGCCGCTCGAGGATCGACGGGATCTGCTCGAGGCCCTGGGTTCGGTCCCACCAGATCGCTCCGACGACGCGCGCGGTCAGGGTGCCGTCGGCCGCTGCCGCGAGATAGGCGGGGCCGGGGTCTCCGGCATCCCCGTACGAGCCGACGATGGCGTCCTGCCAGCCGGTGATGCCGAACGAGTGCAGGTAGCGCTGGCCGAGCAGCAGCGCCTCGGTGAGCCGCTCGAGGGGCTCTTCGGGCAGCAGGCGGTTGACGAGTGCCATCGCGCCCTCGTGCAGCGTGCCCGACGGGGCGCCGTCGGCGTCGCGCTCGATGCGGCCGTCTGCCGGGTCGAGGGTGTCGCGGTCGATGCCCGCGCGCCGCAGCGCGGCCGAGTTCACCCACGCGCCGTGGCCGTCGCGGTTCGGGAAGAACGCCGGACGGTCGCCGGTGACGGCATCGAGCGCGGATGCCGTCGGCGTGCCGCCGGGGAACGCCGACATCTGCCACCCGCCGCCGAGAACCCACTCGTCGTCCGGGTGCGCGCGGACGTAGCCGCCGATGGCGTCGACGTACTCGGCGGCAGTGCTGAGCGCGGAGAGGTCGCAGCGGAGCATGTCGAGCCCGCCCCACACCGGATGCACGTGCGCGTCCTGGAAACCGGGGATCAGCATGCGTCCCGCGAGGTCCACGACTTCGGTCGACGGGCCGACGAGGTCGCCCAGGTCGCCGGGCGAGACGGCGACGATGCGCCCGTCCGTGACGGCGACCGAGCCCGCGCGCGAACGAACGGTGTCGGCGGTGAACACGGGTCCGCCGGTGAACACGAGGTCGGCGTAGGGCATGGGTCTCCTGTGGGTTCGGGGCGTTTCGTC
>NZ_MWLP01000045.1:0-27630 GCF_010634885.1 Microbacterium sp. B35-04
GACCGGCACCGGCAACGGCGCGGCGAACGGCAAGGTCCACGCCTCGCGGATGAGCAACGGCAACGCGGACGCCGACGGGATCGCTGCCGTGCTCGGCGCGCAGACGGAAGACACCGACACCGACACCGACACCGTGATCCTCGCCATCGGCACCCCGACCACGCCGCGCGCGTTGCGTTCCGGACAGAGCCTGCGCTCCACCCGTACCGACGCGCCGGCGTCAGCAGCGGCGACGCCAGCGCCGGTCGGCCTTTCTCAGGACGACGCAGGGACGGATGCCGCGGCGAGCCGCTCCGCGACCCGCTCGGCATCCCTCACCCCAGGCCGCGTCTCGACGCCTGCCGGCGCGGCCGCGGCCTCTCCGGCGACTCCGGCAAGCCCGGCGACCGCGACGACACCCGCCGTTCCCGCCACACCCGCGACCCCGGCCCGCGCGGCGGCCCCCGGCGCAGCCGCAACCCCGGCCCGCCCGGCGACCCCCGGCGCAGCCGCAACCCCGGCCGACCCCGCCGAACCGGCGGAGCCCGCCACCCCGGCGACCCCCGCCACCGCGGCGACCCCCGCCACCGCGGGCGCATCCACCGCACCGGCCGGTCCGACCCCGTCGGAGCGGGGAGCTTCCGCAACCGCGTCCGTGGCAGCATCCCGAACGCGGGCCTCCGAACCCGCCACTCCCGAGGCTCCGACCGCTGCGTCGCCGGTTCTGCCGACGGCCGCGGCGCCGCTCGCCGACGACGCGGAACCGGTCACGGCAGCGTCGCCCGCCCTTCCTGCGGCCGCGATGTCCTAGCACCCCGCCGTAGACTGGAGGCCATGTCCGACACGCCGAACGTCACGCCCGTCCCCCCTGCCGAACCGGCACCGGGAACCCGCGCGCCGCTCTCGGCGATCGACCTGGTCGCCTTCGTCTGCGAGATCCTCGCCTTCGGCACCCTCGCGCTGTGGGGCTTCACGATGTGGCCGTTCCCGTGGAACATCGTCGCCGGAATCGCGGCACCGGCGGTCGCGATCCTGCTCTGGGCATTGTTCGTGTCGCCGCGCGCGGTGCTCGCGGTGCACCCGTTCGTGCGGGCGATCGTCGAGCTGCTCGTGTACGCGTCGGCGACCATCGCATGGTGGTCGATGGGCAACGCCTGGATCGGGCTCGCCTTCGGCGTCGTCGCGGTCACCGCGGGAGTCATCGCCGGCCGCCGGCGTCTGTCGTGAACCCGGGCGCGGACGCGCTCACCCTGCTGCGCGCGGAACTCGGCGACCGCATCGACACCTCGCCGGAGTCGCTCGCCGCCGCACGCGCCGACAAGTCGGGGCATGCGGCATCCGGTCAGCCGATCGCCGTCGTCCACGCGCGCAGTGTCGCGGATGTCCAGCAGACCCTCCGCATCGCGAGCCGCACCGGCACCCCGGTCGTCACGCGCGGCGCCGGCACCGGGCTCGCGGGCGGCGCGAACGCGGGCCACGGCGAGATCGCCCTCTCGGTGCGCGGGATGGACCGCATCCTCGAGGTGCGTCCCGACGATCTCCTCGCCGTGGTCGAGCCCGGCATCCTGAACGCCGACCTGAACGCCGCACTCCAGCCCTATGGACTCTGGTGGGCGCCTGATCCCGCGAGCCGTGCCATCTCCACGGTCGGCGGCAACATCGCTACCGGCGCCGGGGGCCTGCTCTGCGCGAAGTACGGCGCGGTGCGTGATGCGGTGCTCGGCGTCGATGTCGTGCTCGCAGACGGACGCCTGCTGCGTCTCGGGCACCGCACCGTGAAAGGCGTGAGCGGTCTCGATCTGACGTCGCTCGTCATCGGCTCAGAGGGGACGCTCGGTGTCGTCGTCGGCGCGACGCTGAAGCTGCGCCGGCTGGTGCCCGGCCAGGTCTGCACGATCGCCGCCACCTTCTCCGACGTGCGGACGGCGGCCGAGGCATCCGCCGCCGTCACCGCGTCCGGTGCGCAGCCCGCGATCATGGAGCTGATGGATGCCGCTTCCCTCGCGGCCGTGCACGCGCTGCTGTCCCTCGACGCGCCCACGCCGGGCGCCGCCCAGCTCACGATTCAGACGGACGGGGCGACGGCCGTCGCCGAGGCCGACGCGATCGCCGCGGTGCTGCGCGTCGCCGGCGGGAACGTGGCGGTGTCGCACGACCCGGCGGAGGGCGAGCGGCTCCTCGCGATCCGCCGCGCGATGCACCCGGCCATGGAGTCGCTCGGCACGGCGCTCATCGAAGACGTCTCGGTGCCCCGCAGCGCCCTTCCCGCGATGTTCGACGAGATCGCGCGCGTCGAGCGCGAGCACGGCATCGTCATCCCGACCGTCGCCCATGCGGGCGACGGCAACCTGCACCCGAACTTCATCTTCGCGGGCGAGCCCGACGAGTTCGGCGTGGTCGAGGCGCCCGAGCACATCTGGGCGGCGGCCGACGACCTTTTCCGCGCCGCCCTGCGTCTGGGCGGCACCCTCACCGGCGAGCACGGCGTGGGCGTGCTGAAGCGCCGCTGGCTCGCCGACGAGCTCGGCGACGATCAATGGGAGCTGCAGCGGCAGATCGCGCGCGTCTTCGACCCGCAGGGCATCCTCAACCCCGGCAAGGTCTTCGCCCCCTGAATCCGCCCGGTCGCGTCGCCGGATCAGGTGACTTCGCGGAGGTAGGACAATTCGCGCCGAAACGCCCTACCCCGGCGAAATCACCTGATCTCGGCACGGGCACGTCGGCCCAAGGGCTCTGTCAGGCGGCGGGCGGATAGATCTGCACGGGGTCGCCGTAGGGTGCCGGGGGACGTTGCGCGAGGACGATGGCCACGATGCCGAGGGTCACCGGCGCCGCGAACGACGCGAGCTGTCCCAGCCCGAAGAGCAGGATCAGCCCGTCGACCTCGGTCCTGCTCTGGTCGATCCCCATCGCGATCAGCAGCACCTGGGCGAGGATCTGCGGCACGACGACGGCGGCGAGCGCCCACGCGGGCGCCCAGCGCACCCGTCCGGTCACGACGCCGGCGCGCGCGATCTGCACCACGAGCACGACCGCCGCGGCAATCCTCACGGTCAGCGAGACGTAGCCCCAGACCTGATAGAACTCGGCGGTGCCGTCGCTGAAGGGCATCGCCCACGTCAGCACGCGCTCCGCGAACGGCCACAGCGCGAGGACGAGCGCAGCCGTCACGCCCAACGGGCGTCGCTCGATGATGCTGCCGCCGCGCCCCACTCCGAAGGCGAAGACGAGCACGCTCGTCGAGAACGCGGCGACCGAACCCCAGTAGAGGACAGTGTGGAACGGCAGACTCGCGCCGAACGCGTTCGGCGCCGCGAACGCGGCGACAGCACTCACGATGAGGAGCACACCGCCGAGCATGAGGGTCCGCGCCAGCCCGTCAGCGCGGGCCCGCGCCGGCGCCGCCGTGGCCCCGGCGACGTCGCGCGGCGCGCCGGTGCCCTGTGGAACGGGTGGGGGGACCGTCACGCCGTCGGCGGCATCCGTCATGCCGTCAGACTACGGCTCAGATGCCCTGCCAGTCGGGCTTGTTGTCGTAGGCGTAGCGGTAGTAGTCGGCGCGGGCGAGCTGCGACGCCGCAGCCTCGTCGACGACCACGGTCGCGCGGGGGTGCAGCTGGATCGCCGAACCGGGCAGCGACGCTGACAGCGGCCCCTCCACGGCGCCCGCGACGGCGGCGGCCTTGCCCTCGCCGAAGGCCAGCAGCACGAGGTGCCGTGCACGGAGGATGGTGCCGAGGCCCTGCGTGATGCAGTGCATGGGCACATCGTTGATCGAGTCGAAGAAGCGGGCGTTGTCGCGGCGGGTCTGCTCGGTCAGGGTCTTCACGCGGGTGTGCGACGCGAACGACGAACCGGGCTCGTTGAACCCGATGTGGCCGTCGGTGCCGATGCCGAGGATCTGCAGGTCGATGCCGCCCGCCTCGCGGATGGCGGCCTCGTACTCCTCGCCGTGGTGCTCGATGCCCTCGGGGGTGCCGTCCGGCGTGCGGATGCGCGACGGATCGAGGCCGAGTGGCTCGACGACCTCGCGCGTGATGACCGAGCGGTAGCTCTCAGGGTGCGCCGGGTCGATGCCGACGTACTCGTCGAGCGCGAACCCGCGCACACGTGACACGTCGACGCCGTCGAGGCGCGAGCGCAGCGCCTCGTAGACGGGCACCGGCGTCGAGCCGGTGGCAAGGCCCAGCACCGTCTCGGGGTTCGCGCGGAGCAGACCCGCGATGTGGTCGGCGACGAGGGCACCCGCGGCTGCCTTGTCTCGGACGATGACGATCTCAGCCATGAACCAATGCCTCCTGGGCGTCGTGTGCGGCGTCGCCCTCGGCACCCACCAGCGCCGCGCCGAGAGCGGCGGCCGGTGAACCCGGCGGCAGCAGCTCGACCCGGTCGGTCAGGTGCAGCGAGCGCATGAACGGGGATGCCTCGGCACTGGCCGAGAGCTCGGCTGCGACATCCGTCATCAGTCGATCGCCCAAGGCCGTCACACCCCCTCCGAGGACCACGATATCGACGTCCGCCGTCAGCACCAGTACCCGGACCGCGGCCGCCACACCGCGCGCGAGTCCGGCTCGCAGCTGCCGAGCCGACGGATCGCCCTCATCGGCGGCGTCGAAGACGTCGCGCACCGGCAGCGCCGAGCGCTTCGCCCACCGCTCGGCGATCGCTCCCCCGCCCGCGAACGCCTCGATGCAGCCGCGCTGACCGCAGCGGCACAGCGGGCCGTTCGGGTCCACGGAGATGTGCCCGACCTCGCCGGCGGTGCCGCGCGCGCCGCGCCACAGCACGCCGTCCGACACGATTCCCGCCGCGATGCCCGTGCCGAGGTTCAGGTACGCCATCGAACCGG
The DNA here is from genome assembly GCF_010634885.1 of Microbacterium sp. B35-04. Classification (NCBI taxonomy): domain Bacteria; kingdom Bacillati; phylum Actinomycetota; class Actinomycetes; order Micrococcales; family Microbacteriaceae; genus Microbacterium; species Microbacterium sp. B35-04. The sequence goes on from NZ_MWLP01000045.1 coordinate 4,829, forward strand.
GCGCCGGCGAGCCGTTGCGGGTGTGCAGCGCCTGCGCGCCGAGCGCCGCCGCCTTGACGTCGTTCTCGACCTGCACGGGCAGCCGCAGTCCCGGGGCGACGACGCGCAGCTTCGGTGCGACCATCGCCGCCAGGTCCATCTCGTCGACGCCGAGGTTCACCGCGTGCACGACGCGACCGGAACCGGGCTCGATCTGACCCGGGATGCCGACCCCCACCGACCGCACGGCCGACAGGTCCACACCTGCCTCGGCCCCGAGTGAGCGCACCGCGTCGACGACCGTCTGGCCCACGGCATCCGGGCCCCAGCCGGTCGCCATGCGGATTCGCCCGGCGATCGCCCCCGTGTCGTCGACCGCGACCGCGTCGGTCTTGGTGCCGCCGATGTCCAGCCCGACCCTCATCGGCCGGCCTCCCCACGGAGGAAGGCCGTGTCTTGCTGCGCGCGCATCAGCCCTTGACCGCCCCCGCGACGAGTCCGCTGGTCATGCGGCCCTGGACGATCACGAAGAACACGATGACCGGGATCGCGACGATGGTCGATGCGGCCATCACCTCGCCCCAGTCGATCGCGCGGCTCGAGCTCTGCTGCACGAAGCCGCGCAGCCACAACGGCAGGGTCTGGTTCTCGGCGTTCATGATCACCAGCGCGACCGTGAACTCGTTCCAGCACTGCAGGAAGGCGAAGACGCCGGATGCCACGAGCCCCGGTGCGAGCAGCGGCAGCGTGATGCGCATGAAGGCCTGGGTGCGGCTGAGGCCGTCGACCATCGCCGCCTCCTCCAGCTCGACCGGAACACCCGTGACGAAGCCGCGGAGCATCCACACCGTGAACGGCACGACGGCAGCGATGTAGAGCAGGCTCAGGCCGAAGACGTTGGACAGCAGCCCGAGCTCGCTCATCATCTTGTACTGCGCGATGAACAGGCCCTCGGCCGGCAGCATCTGGATGATCAGGATCGCGAGCACGAAGGTGGTGCGGCCGCGGAAGCGGAACCGGCTGATCGCGACCGACGCGAGGAAGGCGAACAGCAGGCAGAAGAACACCGCGATCAGCGTGACGGCGACGCTGATGCCGAGCGCGCTGAAGAACGAGCCGTCGACGACGCCGCGGTAGTTGGCGAACGAGCCGCCGAACGGCAGGAACGTGGGGGTGAACGACTCCAGGGTGGCCGACGACAGCATCGACGAGTTGACCATCCAGTAGACGGGGAACACCCAGATGAGGGCGGCGATGATCGCGAGGATGCTCCAGCCCCAGGTCGCGGCCGAGCCGCGGCGCCGGCGCTTCGCCGCCGGTGCGGAAGTCCGGATGGCTGCCGGCCGGGTCGGCGCCGGCGGAGACGCGAGTTGTGCGGACGCGGACATCAGACCTGGTCCTCCTTCAAGAGACTGCGGATGTAGAACCAGCTGAGGACGATCGTCAGCGCGAGCACGAAGATCGCCATCGCCGCGCCCTGACCGAAGTTCAGGCCGGCGACGCCCATCTTGTAGATGTAGGTGCCCAGCAGGTCGTAGTCGCTGGAGTTCGACCCGGCGTCCTGGAGCATCGTGATCTGCGTGAACACACGCAGATCCCAGATCAGGTTGAGGAGCAGCACGATCATGATGACCGGGCGGATGATGGGCAAGACGATGAAGCGCAGCCGCTGCCAACCGGTCGCGCCGTCCAGCTGGCTGGCCTCGACCATCTCGGTCGAGACCTGCGTGAGGCCGGCGTAGGCCGAGAACGCGACGAAGGGCACCGACATCCACGTCACGATGATCGAGGCGACGATGAAGAAGACGAACGGCTCGCCGCCGATCCAGTTGAACTGGTTCATGTCGACGCCCGGGATGAGGTCGAGCAGGTAGTTGACGACGCCGCGACGGCGGTCGAAGAGCCAGATCCAGACCGTCATCGCCGCGACGACGGGCATGGCCCAGGCGAGCAGCAGCGCGATCTGCAGGGTGATGCGCACGCCCGAGGGGACGCGGGTCATCAGCAGGGCGAGTGCCATGCCGACGACGACCGTGATCAGTGCCGTGACGAGGCAGAAGAGCACCGAGCGGATCGCGACTTCCCAGAACGTGGGGCTCGTGGCGACCGCGATGTAGTTGTCGAGGCCGACGAAGTCGGGGGCCTTGCCGCCGAGCTGCTGCAGGGCGCCGTACTTCTGGAAGGACGTGATGATCTGCCAGACGACGGGATAGCCCATGCCGAACAGCAGGATGGCGATCGCGGGGATCAGCAGGAAGAGGGGAACCGGTGTGCGGCGTCGGGCTCCGACGGATTCGTCGGAGCGACCGCCGCGCTCGGCGCTGCCGGCGCGGAGCTTGCCTTTCGGCTTCAGTGTGGTGGGGGCAGGAACCGCCATGCCCGCCTCCTTCAGGGGGTGTCGCAGGGGACCGGGGTCGCGGACGCGTGTCCGCGACCCCGGGATTGCTGAAGGTCTCAGCCGTTGATGATGGCGTCGATCTTCTCGTCGTACTCCTCAGCCAGCGCGGGGATGTCGCCACCCGCCGCGACCTTGCCGAAGAACTCCTCGAGGATCTTCTGGCCCTCGACCGCGGCCCAGCCCGGCGCGGCCGGGGTGAGCTTCGAGTTCAGGGCCGAGTCGATGAGCGCGGTGGCGAAGATGTCGTCGCCGAGCGAGTCGACGAACTTCGTGTTCGCCGGGCCCAGGCCGTTCTCGCCGAGCATCTGCTGGTACTCGTCGGAGAAGATGATGCGCAGCAGCTCCTTGGCGCCCGCCTGCTTCTCGCTCTTCGCCGAGACTCCGACGTTCGAGCCGCCGGCGAAGACGGGAGCCGCCTCACCCGCGGTCGTGCCAGGGAGCGGGAAGACGCCGAATGTGTCGTCGTTCCACTCGCGGACCTCCGACACGGTGCCGTCGTCAGCCGTCTTCTCCTCGACGAAGTCACCGATCGACCAGTGCGCCCAGCCGGGTGCGATGATCGTGGCGGCCGTCGGCGGGTTGCCGGTCTTGTCGTTGTTGATGTTGACCCACGGCGTGCTGTCGTCCTCGGTCGCCGGAGCGTTCGAGGCGTTCTGGAACAGGTCCTGGAACTGCTCGAGGCCGGTGATGGTCTTCTCGTCGCTCAGCGTCGAGACCCACTTGTCACCGTCCTTCGTGGCGAGCTCGCCGCCGTTGGCGAAGATCCACGAGACGCCGTTGCGCCAGTCCTCGCCGCCGAGGTAGAAGCCCGACTGGTCGGCCGTGCGGAGCGTCTTGACGTCCTCGTTGAACTCTTCGAGCGTCGTGGGCACCTCGAGGCCCGCGGCCTCCCAGATGTCCTTGCGGTACGTGATGTAGCGCGAGCCGAAGTAGTACGGCAGCGCGTACTGCGCGCCGTCGACCGTGCCGACGTCGACGAACGACTGGAGCAGGTCGTCGCCGCCCAGGTCGTCGTAGACGGCGCTCAGGTCGCTGAAGGCACCCGAGGTGGTGAAGGTCGGCGACCAGGTGTTGCCGATCTCGGTGACGTCAGGGGTGTTCTTGGCATCGGGAAGCTGGTTGGCCAGCTTGGTCAGCGCATCGCCCCACGACTGCTCTTCGATCGTGAGGGTGCCGCCGGTGGCCGCGTTGTACTCGTCCTTCAGGTACTCGCGCAGTTCATCGGGGGTGTCGCCACCCATGACCCAGAAAGTGATGTTCTGGTTCTCGGCGCCTTCGGGGTCGAACCCCGCGGCGTCGTCCGATCCACCGGGGGTGGTCCCGCCGGCGCAGCCGGCGAGCACCAGTGCCGAGGCGCCGATGAGCGCTACGGCTCCGAGCGTCTTCTTCATGGTGTCTTCTTTCGTGTCTTCTGTGGGTGTTCGGGTGGGCCGGGTGACCCATCCGGGGGGAACCGGGGTTCCGGGCGTCGGCCCGGACGGTGCGACCAGCGGCTCCCTGGGGAGCCTCCGGAGCGATGGCGCTGCGTCAGGACACCCCGAGTTGTCCTGACAGGACCATGACGGCCGCGCCGCGCAGGACGATGTCCTGGCCTTGCTCCGTCATCCGCACGCGCACGCCTTCGTCGACGGACGGCGCGAGAGTGCGCGCGCGGAGGGTCTCGACGGTCTGCTCCGCGAGGGAGCCGCCGAGGAGTTCAGGGGGGCCGGAGAGCACGATCTCCGAAACGTCGAGTGTGCCGACCACGGGGGCGAGCGCAATGCCGAGCCGCTCCCCCGCGTCGCGGAGGATCCCCTCGCGGGCTTCGGAATCGGATGCCGCACCCAGCCGCGACGACAGCGAGGGCACCGACAGCCAGGCTTCGAGGCATCCCACCTTCCCGCACGCGCATTGCGGACCGCCGTCGGTGCCGACGGTGACGTGGCCGATCTCACCCGCCGCGAAGCGGCTCCCGCGCATGGGCTGGCCCGCGAGCAGCAGCCCCGAGCCGACGCCGCGCCCGACCTTGACCAGCAGCACGTCGTCCGGAGCGCCGCCGAACGTGTACTCCGCCAGCACCGCCGCATTGGCGTCGTTGGCGACCAGGACGGGCACCCCGAGAGCACTGCGCAGCGCCCCTTCGAGATCGAAGCCCGCCCAGCCGAAGTTCGGCGCAGTGAGGATCACACCGCGGTCGTCGACGACACCGGGCGTGCCGACGCCGATGCCGAGCACGGGCGCGTGGGAGTCCGCGACGAGTCCACGAGCGAGCTCGACCACGGTCGAGACGACGTCCTCGTCGGCGGGAAGCGCGACTTCGCGCCGGGCGACGATGCTGCCGTCGAGCGTCAGCACCGCGCCGATGAAGGTGTCGCTGCCCGACAGGTCGAGCCCGATGATGCGGTGCCCGGCGTGGTCGAGGTCGACGAGGATCGCCGGCTTGCCGGGGCCGGAGGCCTCGCGCACGCCCATCTCTGCGACGAAGCCGTCGGCGATGAGCTCTGCGACCAGATCCGAGATGGTGACGCGTGTCAGCCCGGTCTCGCGGGAGAGGTCGGCCCGGCTCATCGCTCCCTGATGGAACAGCGTCTGCAGGACGAGAGCGCGGTTGTGACCGCGGGCGTGCTCGGGGAGTACTTTGGTCCCCTGACGCAGCGTGCGTCCGGGGGCGAACGCTCGGGCATTCCCGGTGTGCGGCGCGTCGACGAGGGAAGGGCCGCGTTGCGCTTCCGTGGGTGACATGTTTGTTAGTAGACCTTACGAACCACCTTTTCGCAAGTCTTCGGCGATATTTGAACGGATGCTTTACAAAACCGTGACCTGCGTGTCCACGGCAATTGCGGCGCGGTGCGTCGGTTTCCGTGCGTGACCGGCGATTCGTCTGTGATGAGGACGTGACCTCGCGACCGGTTCGCGTCCCTTACCATGAGGGAACGCGTTGATCACATTCGGGGGTGAGGCGTGACAGATCTGGCGACCCAGTCACATGCCGGAAAGGCGTCCGGGGATGACGCCGTCGACACTGAGCAGGACGTCGACACCGAGGCGACCGCCACGGCCGATTTCGAGCCGTCGGACGCTTCGGACGCTTCGGACGAACAGGATGCCGTGACTCAGGCGGACGCCGTCACGGCGGACTCCGACGTGCCCTCGGCGGGCACTGAGGTCTCCCCCGCCGTCGAGGCCGAAGCCGACACTGCGGAGCCTGAATCCGCAGAGGAGCCCGAGGCTACCGATCCCGAGGCCACGGAGCCCGGGGCGGAGGTCGAAGAGACCGAGGCCACGGACCCCGAGACCGAAGAGCCCGGGGCGGAGGCCGAAAAGACCGCGGCCACGGAGCCCGAGGCCGAAGAGACCGGGGCCACGGAGCCCGAGGCGGAGGATTCCGACGCCGAGCAGCCCGCGGCCGAAGAGCCTGACGCCGATGAGCCGGAGTCGGAGGTCGATACGGACGACGCCGACGGGCCGGAGGCCGAGGTCGACTCCGACGTCCCAGAGGTCGCGTCCGAGAACGCGCCCGACGCCGACCTCGAGACCGTCGCCGTGGCGACCGCCGTGCTGGCACCGGCCGCATCCCTCGACGTCGCGCCCGCTCCGGCCGTGGCACCCGCACCCACAACCGACTTCGCTCCCTCGACAGCTCCCGCCGAAACCGCGGCGGATGGAACCGTGTACTCCTGGGCTCCCGCGGAGCCGAAGCCCAAGAAGAAGCACACCGCAATCTGGATCAGCGCGGCAGCCGGCGTCGCCGTCCTCGGCCTCGTCGTCACCTCGCTGCTGCTGATCGCCCCGGGCACCACGGTCGCCGGCGTCGCGGTCGGCTGGATGACACCCGGTGCCGCCGCCGGCGCGATCGAGCAGCGGCTGGCCGAGACCACGGTGGTGCTCACCGGCGACGGCGGCGACGTCGAGCTCACAGGCGCCGAGCTGGGAGCGTCGGTCGACGCCCAGGCCCTCGCCGACGCGGCCTTCGCCGAGCACCCGATGTGGAACCCGACGGCGTGGTTCGCTCAGACCGGCGCCGAGGTCGAGATCGACACGCCCACCGCGGTCGAGTCATTGCAGAATGCCGCGCCCGACCTCTTCACGGACCCGATCGACGCGACGGTCGCATTCGACACCGCGTCGACGTCGTATGTCTCGACGCCCGCCGCGTCCGGCAGCGGCGTCGATGTCGCCACCGTGCAGCAGGCGCTTCAGGCCGCGTTCGAAGCCGGCAAGGCGAGCGTGAACGTCGACCCTGTCATCGCTGAGATCCCTGCGGCGATCTCGACCGAGACCGCCGCCGACACGGCGACGAAGCTCAACGGCGTGCTCTCGAACATCGGCTTCTACGTCGGCGACGAGCGCACCGTGCCCGTGGATCCCGCGGTGGCGGCATCGTGGATCACGCTCGACCAGGGCGACGACGGCGCGATCATCGTCGATGTCGACGAGCAGAAGATCCAGAGCGTCGTCGACACCCTGCCCGGCCTCGTGAACCGCGACGCCGTCAACGCGACAGTCGTGACGAACAGCGCAGGCAAGGCGCTGCCCAACCCGGTTTCCAGCGGCGTCGAGGGCCGCAGCCTCGACAGCACCGACGGCATCGCGGCCGCGTTCGCCGACCAGCTCGCCGGCGGTGACGGCGTCTACCAGCTGCCGGTCACCGCGACCCCGTTCACGACGACGAACCTCGCCCGGCGGATCGATGTCAACCTCAGCACGCAGCGGGCGACGCTCTTCGAGAACGATCAGGTCGTCCAGTCGTTCGTGATCTCGTCGGGGGCCGCCAGCACCGGGACCCCGACCGGGAACTTCACCGTCTACGCGTACACGTCCATCACCGACATGGGCGCCCTGTGCTACAACCCGAACGCGGTGAACAGCTACTGCACCGAGGACGTGCCGTGGGTCACCTGGTTCTATCCGGACATCGCCTTCCACGGAGCCAGCGCCTTCCGTTCCTCCCTCGGATTCCCGCAGAGCCACGGTTGCGTCAACATGTGGGACGACGCCGCGAAGTTCATCTACGACTGGTCGCGCGTCGGCACGGAGGTGTCGGTGCATAACTGACCCACACCCTGAACAGATGAGAAGAGCGGATGCCCCGGGACGGGGCATCCGCTCTTCTCATCTGCGTGCGGGTCAGAGACCGTCGATCACCGCGTTGAACGTGGCAGACGGACGCATCACGCCGGTCACGAGCTCGGCATCGGGGCGGTAGTACCCGCCGATGTCGACGGGCGCGCCCTGCACCGCGACGAGCTCCTGGACGATCTGCTCCTCGGCCGCGGCCAGCGCCTCGGCCACGGGGGCGAAGGCCGCCGCGAGCTCGGGGTCGGCCTGCTGCTTGGCCAGCTCCTGGGTCCAGTACAGGGTCAGGTAGAAGTGGCTGCCGCGGTTGTCGATCGTGCCGAGCGCGCGCCCCGGCGACTTGTCGTTCTCGAGGAACGTGCCGGTCGCGGCATCCAGCGTGTCGGCCAGCACCTGCGCCTTGACGTTGCCGGTGTCGTCGGCGAGATGCTCGAGCGAGGCGGCGAGCGCGAAGAACTCGCCGAGCGAGTCCCAGCGCAGGTAGTTCTCGGCGACGAGCTGCTGGACGTGCTTCGGCGCCGATCCCCCGGCGCCGGTCTCGAACAGTCCACCGCCGGACAGCAGCGGGACGATTGAGAGCATCTTGGCGCTCGTGCCCACCTCGAGGATCGGGAAGAGGTCGGTGTTGTAGTCGCGCAGCACGTTGCCGGTCACCGAGATCGTGTCCTCGCCCTTGCGCAGGCGATCGAGCGAGTACTGCGTCGCCGCCGCCGGGGCGAGGATCTCGATCGTGAGGCCCTCGGTGTCGTGGTCGGCGAGGTAGGTCTTCACCTTGGCGATGAGCTCCGCGTCATGCGCGCGCGTCTCGTCGAGCCAGAACACCGCGGGGGCGCCGCTCGCGCGGGCGCGCGTGACGGCGAGCTTCACCCAGTCGCGGATGGCGACGTCCTTGGTCTGCGTGGCGCGCCAGATGTCACCCGGCTGCACGTCGTGCTCGAGCAGCACGTCGCCGGCGGCGTTGCGCACCTGCACGACGCCGGGGGCGGCGATCTCGAACGTCTTGTCGTGGCTGCCGTACTCCTCGGCCGCCTGGGCCATGAGGCCGACGTTCGGCACCGAGCCGATCGTCGCGGGGTCCAGCGGACCGTGCGCGTTGACGTCGTCGATGACCGTCTGGAAGACGCTCGCGTACGAGGAGTCCGGGATGACGGCAAGGGTGTCGTCCTCGCCGCCGTCGACGCCCCAGAGCTTGCCGCCGTTGCGGATGAGCGCCGGCATCGAGGCATCCACGATCACGTCGGACGGCACGTGCAGGTTCGTGAGGCCCTTGTCGGAGTTCGTGTACGAGAGGCGGGGCCCGCGCTCGAGGTCGGCCGTGATGGCCGCCGCGATCTCTTCGCCGCCCTCGATCGACGCAAGACCGGCGAGGATCGCGCCGAGGCCGTCGTTGGGGGTCAGGCCCGCCTCGGCGATCTTGTCGCCGTACTTCTCGAACACGTCGGCGAAGTACGCCTTGACGACGTGGCCGAAGATGATCGGGTCGCTGACCTTCATCATGGTCGCCTTGAGGTGCACCGAGTAGAGCACGTCGTCGGCCGCGGCATCCTTCAGCGTCTGCGCCAGGAACGCGTCGAGCTCGGCGGCCGAGAGGAAGGTCGCGTCGATGATCTCGCCAGGCAGCACCTTCAGGCCGGTCTTGAGCTCGGTGACCGTGCCGTCGGCGCCCACGTGCTGGATGGTGAGCACGTCGTCGCCGGAGGAGACGAAGGACTTCTCGTTCGAGCGGAAGTCGTCGTGCCCCATGGTCGCGACACGGGTCTTCGACCCCTGCGGGAACGGCTTGTTGCGGTGCGGGTGCTTGCGGGCGTAGTTCTTCACCGAGAGCGGCGCACGACGGTCGCTGTTGCCCTCGCGCAGCACGGGGTTGACAGCCGAGCCCTTGATGCGGTCGTACCGCGCGCGGACGTCCTTGTCTTCGAGGGACTGCGCTTCGTCCGGATAGTCCGGGATGTCGTAGCCCTGCGACTGCAGCTCGGCGATCGCGGCCTTCAGCTGGGGGATCGATGCCGAGATGTTCGGCAGCTTGATGATGTTCGCCTCGGGCAGCGTCGCCAGGCCGCCGAGCTCGGCGAGCGCGTCGCCGACCTGCTGCTCAGGCGTCAGGTTCTGCGGGAACGCCGCGAGGATGCGGCCGGCGAGCGAGATGTCACGTGTCTCGACATCCACCCCCGCCTGGCGGGTCACGGCCTGCACGATCGGCAGGAACGATGCGGTCGCGAGAGCCGGAGCCTCGTCGGTGTAGGTGTAGATGATGGTGGAGTCGGTCACCTGTCACGTCCTTCTTGCGGGTCGGCCATCAGCCTATCGCAAGCACCCGAGATATCTCGACGTCAAGAGATCTCTGCTCCTGGTAGGGCCGTGTTTCTGCGGTTCCTGCCCGATGTCACCACTCGAGATCGAGACGACGTCGCGCGTGAACACCGTGTAAATCCCGAACCCGCGGAGTGCTGGATGTCGTCATCCGGGCTAGCCTGGGCCCCATGGGTGATCTGCGACTCGTCGAACTGTCCGCCGCGACCATCGTGGCGGTCAACAATCTGTCGCTGAAGCCCGGCCAGGAGGAGTACCTCTCCCCCGTCAGCTACGGCATCGCGGCGACCGTGGTCAACCCGCAGACGACGTGGCAGCGCGTCGTGCTCGACGGCGAGGAGGTGGTCGCCTTCGTCAGCGCCAACTTCGACCCCGACAACCCGGTGGATCATTTCCGCTCGGTGCTGTGGCGCATCAACGTCGACGCCGATGACCAGGGCCGCGGCGTCGGCCGCTTCGCCGTGAAGGGGCTCATCGAAGAGGCGCGCAACCGTGGGATGGACCACCTCTGCGTCATCTACGAAGCCGGAGAAGGCGGCCCGCAGCAGTTCTTCGAGCGCGTAGGCTTCACACCGGTCGGCGAGACCGAGTACGGTGAAGTCATCGCAGAGATCCGTCTCTGACGCCTACCCGCACCATTACCGACAGCTTTCCCCACGCAGCGCCCTCGGGCGCCCCAGAGACCGGCGGCGGGGCCTCGAATACCCCTCCCCCATCGAGGCCTCGTCGCCTTCTCGTTCCGTCGTCGAAACGCTTGCGGGTGAACCGCTAGTGTGAGGCCGTGCCGAGATTCGACCTGTCCCCCGCCGACCTCGCGACCTACGCTCCCGAGGTCCGCGAGCCCGCTGATTTCGACGATTTCTGGACCGCCACGATCGCAATGTCGCGACAGTGGGATTCCGCACCCGAGGTCACGCTCCTCGACACGCCGTACACGCTGATCGACGTCTTCGACGTCACGTTCCCCGGCTTCGACGGCGACCCGGTCAAGGCGTGGCTCACCCTGCCCGCCGGCGCCGAGGGTCCGCTGCCGACCGTCGTCGAGTTCCAGGGCTACGGTGGCGGCCGCGGCCTTCCCGGCGAGCGGATCGGCTGGGCCGCCGCCGGCTACGCCCACCTCTTCATGGACACGCGCGGCCAGGGATCGATGTGGGGTTCGGGCGGCGACACGCTCGACCCGCACGGCACCGGCCCGTCGTCGTCCGGCTTCATGACCCGCGGCATCGAGGACCCCGCGACGTACTACTACCGCCGGGTCTTCACGGACGCCGTGCGCGCGATCGACGCCGTCCGCACGCTCCCGCAGGTCGACGCCGACCGTGTGGCCGTCTGCGGCGCGAGCCAGGGCGGCGGCATCGCGATCGCGGCGGCGGGTCTCTCCGACGGTCTCGTGGCCGTCATGCCCGATGTGCCGTTCCTCTGCCACTTCGAGCGCGCGGTCGGCCTCACCGGCGACGACCCCTACCAGGAGGTCGTGCGCTACCTTGCGGTACACCGCGGCGCCGACGAGCGGGTATTCGAGACGCTGTCGTACTTCGACGGCGTGAACATGGCGAAGCGGGCGGATGCCGCAGCCCTGTACTCCGTCGCGCTCATGGACACCATCTGCCCGCCGTCGACCGTCTACGCCGCGTTCAACCGCCACGAGACGGCCGACAAGCGCATCGAGGTCTACACCCACAACGGCCACGAGGGCGGCCAGGCGTTCCAGTTCCCGAAGCAGGCCGCCTTCCTCGCATCGCTCGTCTGACGCGAGCGGAAACGTACCCTTTCGCGATTCCCGGTCAGCGGATTCGCGAAAGGGTATGTTTCCGAGCGACGCGCTGCGTCACACCGCCTCGAGGTGGAGGACGAAGGCCTGCACGGGCCAGAGCGTCGGCAGCTGCAGGCCGATCTCGGCGAGGAGCGACCCCGGCAGCTCGATCTCGCCGGCGGTGAACCACTCGGGCGCGATCCACCCGTACTCGGCCGCGCCGATCTCCCGCCGCACCCGCACGCGGTAGCGGCGGTCGGGGTCGAGGCCGGGCAGCCGCAGGCGCTCGGCCCGGGCGTCTTCGAGGCTGGCCACCGTCGCCACGACGACGACGGCCGCCGTTGCGCCCACGAACGCCGTCGCGCGCCAGGCCGGATCCCGCAGTTCCGGGTGCAGCACGCGCCCGCCGTGGACGACGGGCCGCAGCTCTTTGTAGAGCGCCGCGAAGCGCGCGATCGCCTCGGTCTCCGTCTCGTCGCACGACAGGATGTCCCACTCGAAGCCCGCGGATCCCATGAGGCTCGTGGCCATGCGGTACGACAGCGCCGTGGTGCGGCCCGACGAGTGCGAGGTCGTCGGGCCGACGTGGGCGCCGACGAGTTCGGGCGGCAGCAGCAGGCCCGTCCACCGCTGGATGTCCTGCCGCTCCACCGGGTCGTTGGAGTCGCTCGCCCACACGCGGTCGGTGACGTCGAGGATCCCGAGGTCGGTGCGCGCGCCGCCGCTGGAGCAGGACTCGATCTCGAGCGCCGGGTGCGCCGCCTTCAGCTCGGCCAGCAGCGCGTACACCGCCGTCATCTGCGCGTGCCCGCCGGGGCGTCCGGCGTGGACGCTCTCGACGAGGTCGCGGTTGTGGTCCCATTTGATGAAGTCGATGCCGAGCTCGGTCACGAGCGCGCCGATCTGGCCGAAGACGTGGGCGTAGGCATCCGGGTTCGCCAGATCCATGACGTACTGCCCCCGCCACGACACCTGCTCGTCGTGAGCGAGATGGCCGGGGTCGTGGAGCAGCCAGTCGGGGTGCGCGCGGGCGACGTCCGAGTCGAGGCTGATCATCTCGGGCTCGAACCACAGCCCGAACTGCATGCCGTGCCCGTGCACCCGCTCGGCGAGCGGGCCCAGGCCATCCGGCCAGACGGATCGGTCGACGGTCCAGTCGCCGAGACTGGTCGAGTCGTCGCGGCGCCCCTGGAACCAGCCGTCGTCGAGCACGAACCGCTCGATCCCCACCTCGGCCGCGCGGTCGGCGAGCGCGGCGAGACGGGCTGGATCGTGGCCGAAGTACACGGCCTCCCAGGTGTTGAGCACGAGGGGCCGCGGAGACGACGGATGCTGCGGCCGGGCCCGCAGCCACGTGTGGACGCGGTGCGCGAAACCGTCGAGCCCGGCGCTACTGTGCACGAACGCCGCTCGCGGCGCGCGGTACTCGTCGCCCGGAGCGAGCCGGACCTCGCCCGGACGCAGCAGCTCGCCGGCGCCGATCAGGGTCACCGCATCGGTGACGCGGTCGACGCGGGTCGTGAGATCGCTCGACCATGCGAGGTGCACGCCCCACAGGGCGCCGTCCTGCCAGCGCGGCGCCCCGATGGCGGCGATCGCGGCGACGGGGCTGTCGTGCCCCGGGCGACCCCGCCGTGACTGCCGCACCGTGGCGCCGGCGGGCATCGGGGTCGCGACCGGGCGCTTCTCGCGCGTCCAGCGACCGTCGAAGGTCAGCAGCGTGTCGGTCGTCGACGGCACCGGCAGTGTCGCCTCGAGCCAGTCGACGTCGATGGGCGCAGCCTCGGCTCCACCCTGGTGAGCCAGCGTGTGTCCCACCCACACGACCCCGCCCGCTTCGATGCCGATCGTGATCGACAGACGCAGAGCGGATGCCTCATCCCGCGCCCTGATCGTCAGCGCGGCGTCGTCGGCGTCGATCCCGTCGACGCTCCAGCGCGCGTGGTGCAGCACGCCGTCATGGCGCAGCTGCATGCCCGGGCGGCCGGTCCATCCGTCGCCCTCCTGCGGCGAGAGCGACAGCTGCCACGCGCCATCCAGGCTGCCCGGCGAGGTCTGCCGGCTCAACGCGTGGGCGAGCGCCTCGGCATCGGCATCCGTGATCGCACCGACCGGCGCGCCCCAGTGCAGCACGCGCGGCAGACCCGCACCGCGGGCGTCGACGATCACGCTGATGCCCTCCTTCTCGAGACGGATGAAGCCGGAAGTCATGCGGTGGTCCTCTCAGCGGGCGGTCGTTCGCCGGTGCCGCGCGGCACCAGCCACGTCGGCATCTCGAGCTGACGCGTGAAGCCGGCCGGGTCCTGCATACGCTCGATGGCGAGCGTCGCAGCGGCGCGACCGAGCGCCAGCGGGTCGTAGTTGATGACGGTCACGCCGAGCACATCGGCGGTGTCGAAGTCATCGAAGCCGATCAGTGCCGTCTCGGCGTCGTGCCGATCCCGCAGCACTCGGAGCGCGGCGACGGTCACCCGGTTGTTGCCGGTGATGATCGCCGTCGGCGCGTCGTGCTGGTCGAGCAGGTCGGCGATGAAGCCGTCGGCAGGCCGCGCGAGATCGTCGGCGAGCCGCTCCCACCTCGACGAGTCGGCGATGCCGTAGGCGGCGAGCGCGTCGCGGTAGCCACGCAGACGCTCGGCCTGCGTGTAGACGGATGCCGGGTTGCAGACGTAGCCGATACGGCGATGGCCCCGCTCGAGCAGGCGCGTCGTCGCCTCGAAGACGCCCTTGTGGTTCTCGAGGACGATCGAGTCGGCGACGAGGTTGCGCGCCGGACGGTCGATCGCGATGATCGGCGTGCCGAGATGCCGCTCGCCCTCGAGGTAGGACTGGTCCTCGGCCACGGGGATCAGCAGGAGCGCCCCCAGGCGCTGACTGAGGAGCGCGTCGGCGACACGCTCCTCGCCCTCCGCCGTGTCGTCGGTGGTCGCGACGACGAGCGAGTACCCGCTCGCCGCCAGCTCGCGCTCGATGCCGGCGGCGAGCTTGTAGTAGAACGGGTTGCTCAGCTCGCCCATGATGAAGCCGATCGTGTTCGTCGGCCCCCCGCGGCGCAGGTTCCGCGCGAGCGGGTTGGGCCGGAAGCGGAGCCGCTTGGCCGCCGCGAGCACCCGGTCTACGGTGTCGGGCGCGACGAGGTCTCGGTGCGTGAAGACGCGGGATACCGTCTTCGAGCTCACGCCGGCGAGCCGGGCGACGTCTTCGAGTGTCGCGCGCTGCTGAACCGTCATCGGTGGGCCTCCTTGCCGTGCCGGGGTTCACGGTAGCACTGGATCGCCCGCAATGTCCACGTGGGACATTCAGCGGACATTGCCACGCGCTAGCCGTTCACAGCGTCATATTTAGACCTGGTTGTGCGGCCTTTACGGTTCATGGATTCGAATCGGACACGACAAGACAGCGCTGACATCGAACGCTTGCGGAACCGTTTCGAGTGTGTCTAATCTGACGGCGCGACGAACCACGCAACGGTGCGACGACGCGCACCGGCAGTTCAAGGGCGAACCTGACAAGGAGACATCACATGGCGAAGAAGGCATTCGCGGGCATCGCGCTGCTGGCCACGGCCGCGGTCGCGATCAGCGGCTGCGCCGGCGGCGGCGCGAACGACGCGGACAACACGATCGACGGCGAGGTCAAGGGCGACATCAAGGTCGTCACCTGGCGCACCGACCTCGTCGAGGACGGCACGTTCGAGAAGTACGCCGAGGAGTTCAACAAGGAGTACCCCGACGTCAAGGTCACGTTCGAGGGCATCACCGACTACGCGGGCGAGATGCTCACCCGCATGAGCACGACGAACTACGGGGACGTCATCGGCATCCCGGCCATCAAGCCCGACCAGTACGAGCAGTTCCTCGAGCCGCTCGGCGAGACGGCCGACTTCGAGGACACGTACCGCTTCCTTCCGGCCGCAAGCTACGACGGCACGCAGTACGGCATCGCATGGGGCGGCAACGCGAACGGCGTCGTCTACAACAAGAAGATCTTCGACGAGGCGGGTGTCACGGAGCTTCCCACCTCCCCCGAGCAGTGGCTGGACGCCCTGCAGAAGGTCAAGGACAACACCGACGCCATCCCGATGTACACCAACTACAAGGACGGCTGGCCGCTCACGCAGAGCTTCGGCAACCTCGGCGCCATCACCGACGATCCCGACGCGCCGATCACGATGGCGGAAGACCCGGCCCCCTGGACTGAGGACACGGACGTCTACGCGATCGACGGTCTGCTGTACGACACGGTCGCGGCCGGCTTGACCGAGGACGACCCGCTCACCACCAACTGGGAGCAGTCGAAGGTCGACCTCGGCACCGGCAAGATCGCCACCATGCCGCTCGGTTCGTGGGCCATCTCGCAGATGCAGGCCGCCGCCGAGGAGAACGGCGCATCGGCGGACGACATCGGCTACATGGCGTTCCCCGCCAACGTGGACGGCACGCAGCTCGCCGTCATCGGCGGGGACTACAACCTGGCCGTGAGCAAGCACTCCAAGGCCAAGGCCGCCGCGTGGGCGTGGATCCAGTGGGTCGCCGAGGACTCGGGCTACACCGAGGCGCAGGGCATGATCTCGCCGGTGCTCGACAAGCCGCTTCCCGAGAACCTGCAGGGCTTCGAAGAGGCGGGCGTCGAGCTGATGGAGATGAACCCTGCCCCCGCGGGCAAGGAAGGCCTCATCAACAACATCGCCGATGACTCGCAAATCGACCTGTACGGCCCGATCTACCGCCAGAAGCTCGTCGACATCGCGCGCGGCGCCGCCGACGGCGACAAGGAGAGCTACTTCGCCGAGCTGAACGAGCGCTGGGGCGCCTCGGTCGAGAAGCTCGCAGGCTGACCGGGAGGACGGCAGAGACATGGCCATCGCAACTCCGGGTGCGGCACCGGCGGATGCCCCTGCCGTCCTCTCGGCCCCCGCGCGGGCGCGTCGGTTCGGCGGGTCGTCCCGCCGGACCGACCGCCGGCGGGGCGGCTCCGCGGGACGCAATGTCCTGCAGCACCTCACCCCCTGGTTCTTCCTGGCCGCGGCAGTGGGACTGCTGCTGCTGTTCACCTACTGGCCGGCGCTGAACCTGTTCTACTTCAGCGTCACCGACTGGGACGGCATCGACCTCGAGAAGAACTTCGTCGGCCTCGACAACTACGTGCAGGTCTTCACCGACCCGCGGATCTTCTCGGTGTTCGGCGTCAGCCTCTACTACTTCTTCGCGTCGTTCGCGCAGATGGCGATCGCGCTGTACTTCGCCACGCTGCTCAGCTTCTCGACGCGCTTCTCGAACCTTTTCCGCGGCATCCTGTTCTTCCCCTATCTCATCAACGGGGTCGCGATCGGGTTCGTGTTCCTCTACCTCTTCCAGCCCGGCGGCACGCTCGACACGGTGCTGAGCTGGTTCGGCGTCGCGGATCCCCCGCAGTGGCTCGGCAACCCCGACGTCGTCAACTGGTCGCTCGCGGGCACGTCGGTCTGGCGCTACACCGGCATGAACTTCGTGCTCTTCCTCGGCGCGATCCAGTCGATCCCGCACGAGCTCTACGAAGCGGCGGACCTGGACGGCGCGAGCCGCTGGCAGCAGTTCTGGGCGATCATCTTCCCGGGCATCCGCCGCGTAGTGGGCCTGTCGTTCATCCTGGCGATCGCCGGCAGCCTCAGCGTCTTCGAGATCCCGTTCATCATGACCGGCGGCGCCAACGGATCCGCCACGTTCGTCATCCAGACGCTGCAGACCGCGTTCACCTTCCGGCAAGTGGGTCTCGCGTCCGCCATGGCCGTGGTGCTGCTGGCGATCGTGCTGGTGATCACGTGGATCCAGCGCAAGGTGTTCCCCGACGAGAAGGTCGACCTGACATGACCACCACCGAACCGCTGCAGACGATGCCGTTGCGCACG
The DNA here is from genome assembly GCF_010634885.1 of Microbacterium sp. B35-04. Taxonomy (NCBI): domain Bacteria; kingdom Bacillati; phylum Actinomycetota; class Actinomycetes; order Micrococcales; family Microbacteriaceae; genus Microbacterium; species Microbacterium sp. B35-04. The sequence goes on from NZ_MWLP01000045.1 coordinate 22,211, forward strand.
ACCCCGCCGCGCACGATCCGGGGCCGGACGGCACGCGAGCGCCTCCGAGGCGTCAGTGCGACGACCGCGAAGTACCTCAGCCTGATCATCGCGTCGATCCTCACCCTGCTCCCGCTGTCGGTGCTCCTGTTCGCGAGCCTGAAGACCGCACCCGAGTACGCGCAGACCGGACCGTTCGACCCGCCCGAGAACTGGTTCAACTTCGACAACTTCGTGACCGCGTTCACGAGCGGCAAGATGCTCGAGGGCTTCGTCAACACCTCCATCGTGCTCGTCGTGTCGCTCGCCGGCACGATCTTCATCGGCACGATGGCCGCGTACGCGCTCGACCGGTTCGCGTTCCGTGGCAAGAAGCTCGTGTTCGCGCTCTTCCTCGTGGCGACGCTCATCCCGAGCGTCACGAGCCAGGTCGCGACCTTCCAGCTCATCAACGGGCTGGGGCTGTACGACACGAAGGCCGCGCTGATCCTGCTGTTCATGGGCACGGACATCATCGCGATCTACCTGTTCATCCAGTTCATGCAGTCGATCCCGGTCTCCCTCGACGAGGCGGCCATGATCGACGGCGCGAACCGCTGGACGATCTACTGGCGCATCGTGCTGCCGCTGCTGCGACCCGCGATCGCGACCGTCGTCATCATCAAGGGCATCGCGGTGTACAACGAGTTCTACGCCCCGTTCCTCTATCTGCCGTCCGAAGGACTCATCTCCACGTCGCTGTTCCGGTTCAAGGGACCGTTCGGCGCGCAGTGGGAGGTCATCTCGGCCGGCACCGTCCTCGTCATCATCCCGACCCTCGTCGCCTTCCTGCTGCTGCAGCGATGGATCTACAAGGGCCTCACCGCAGGAGCCGTCAAGTGACCACCGCCCTCTCGTTCCGTCCCCTCGACTCGGGCTGGACCCTCCGGGCTGCAGCCGGGCCCGCGCCGGACGGCTTCGACGCGCCGATGGATGCCGTCGTCCCCGGCTGCGTGCACACCGACCTTCTCGCCGCCGGCCTCATCCCCGACCCGTTCCTCGACGACAACGAGTCGGCGCTGGCGTGGATCGGCCTCGTGGACTGGACCTACACGACCTCGTTCACCTGGGCACCGGATGACACCGATCGCACCGACCTGGTGTTCGAGGGCCTCGACACCGTGACCACGATCCTGCTCAACGGACGGGAGCTCGGGTCGACCGCGAACCAGCACCGTTCCTACCGGTTCGATGTGCGTGACGCGCTCGTCGACGGCGAGAACGAGCTCGTGGTGCGGTTCCGCTCTCCCGTCAAGTACGCCAACGAGCAGAGCGTCGCGCTGGGCGCACGCCAGCGCCCCTACCCCCTCCCCTACGACGCCATCCGCAAGTCGGCGTGCAGCTTCGGGTGGGACTGGGGCATCGCGACCTACACCAGCGGCATCGTCAAGCCCGTCGGGCTCGAGTCGTGGTCGGCCACTCGCCTCGAGCAGACGCGCGTGGTTGCGACGCCGGCGGGCGGCGGGGGCACGATCACCGTCGATGTGGAACTCGAACGCGCACGCGAGGACGCAGTGACGCTGACGGTGCGCGCGGGCGGGGTCGTGGGGGCGGTCGATGTCGCCGCCGGGGACACGACCGCGACGCTCGTGGTGTCGCTCGCGAACGTCGAGCGCTGGTGGCCTGTCGGCTATGGCTCGCAGCCGCTGTACGAGGTCGAGGTCGAGCTCGCGGCATCCGACGGTTCCGTCCTCGACCGTGCGACCCGCAAGGTCGGCTTCCGCGACGTGCGCTGGGACATGACGCCCGACGAGGCCGGCACGCCGTTCACGCTCGTCGTCAACGACCAGCCGGTCTTCGTGAAGGGCGTGAACTGGATCCCCGACGACGCCCTCACGGTCCGCGTCACACGCGACCGGCTGGGCCGCCGGTTCGAACAGGCGCTTGACGCGAACCTCAACCTCATCCGCGTGTGGGGCGGCGGACTGTACGAATCGGACGACTTCTACGAGCTTGCCGACGAGATGGGCCTGCTGGTGTGGCAGGACTTCCTGTTCGCGTGCGCCGCGTACGCCGAGGAGGAGCCGCTGCGCTCCGAGATCGAGGCCGAGGCGCGCGAGAACATCGTGCGACTCGGCCACCACGCCTCGCTCGTGCTGCTCACGGGGAACAACGAGAACCTGTGGGGCTACGAGGACTGGGGTTGGAAGCTGCGCCTGGACGGCAAGACGTGGGGTGCGCACTACTACTACGAGCTGTTCCCGGCCCTCGTGGCCGAGCTCGCACCGCACGTGCCATACGCCCCCGGCAGCCCGTTCAGCCCCGGTGCCGGCTGGGACGGCGAGGGGCAGACCGGCCCCCACCCCAACGACGAGCAGCACGGCTCGATGCACCTCTGGGAGCAGTGGAACCGGCTCGACTGGCCGACCTACCGCGACCACCGGCCGCGGTTCGTCGCCGAGTTCGGCTGGCAGGGACCGCCCGCGTGGAGCACCCTCGTCCGCTCCGTCTCGGACGCCCCGCTCACCCCCGAATCGCCCGGCATGATCGTGCACCAGAAGGCGATGGAGGGCAACACCAAGCTCACGAACGGGCTGATCCCGCATTTCCGGATGCCGGAGGCCATGGAGGACTGGCACTGGGCGATGCAGCTCAACCAGGCGGTGGCCGTGCGCACCGCGCTCGAGCATTTCCGCTCGTGGGCGCCGCACACGCAGGGCGCCATCGTCTGGCAGCTCAACGACTGCTGGCCGGTCACCTCCTGGGCGGCCATCGACGGAGATGAGCGCCCGAAGCCGCTGTACTACGGGCTGAAGAACGCGTTCGCCCCGCGACTGGCGACCATCCAGCCCCGTGAGGGCGGTCTCGCCGCCGTGCTCGTGAACGACACCGCCGACACCTGGGACGGCGAGTTCGTGGCGCGCCGCGTCGGCTTCGCGGGCGACGAGCTCGCCCGGTTCACCTCACCGGTCTCGCTCGCACCGCGGGAGACGATCACCGTGCCACTTCCCGCCGAGGTCGCTGCGGCGGCCGACGCGGCGAGCGAGCTCGTCGTCGCCGGCGTCGACGAGGTGCGTGGCCACTGGTTCTTCGCGGAGCCTCGCGAATCGGCACTCGGCGCGGCGCAGGTGGAGGTTCGCACCGAACCGGCCGCGCACGGCACGCTCGTCTCGCTCACCGCCGGCTCCCTGGTGCGCGACCTCACCCTGCTCGTCGACAAGGTCGACCCCGGCGCCGTGGCCTCCGACGCCCTCGTGACCCTGCTGCCCGGCGAGAGCACGACGCTGCTCGTTCGCCACGACGGCGATCCGCTCGCGGCATCCGCGCTCTCGGATCCGCGGGTCCTGCGCACCGCCAACGAACTGGTCGCCTCGTGACCGCCGAGGCCGCCCAGTCCCTCGAGCCCTACGTGGCCGGAATGACCTGGGGATGGACGGGCGTGCGCGGCACATGGGCGACGGCCGAGGCATCCGACTCCCTCCGTGCGATGGCCGACCACGGTGTGAACTGGACGGCGATCGCGTACTCCGCCCTGCAGGAGACCGCGCAGTCGACCGAGGTGCGGTTCCGCGACGAGCCGACGGTCACCGACGACGAGATCGTGTGGGCGATCCGGCAAGCGCAGGCGCTCGGGCTGAAGGTGTGCCTCAAGCCGGTCGTCAACGTGGCCGACGGAACATGGCGCGCCCACATCGGGTTCTTCGACCAGGACGTGCCGGGTGAGCCGACCTGGGGCGAGTGGTTCGCCTCGTACCGCGAGTTCATCCTGCACGCGGCCCGCATCGCCGAGGCCGAGGGCTGCGAGATGCTCTGCATCGGCTGCGAGATGGTGCGCGCCGACGCCCGCGAGGCGGAGTGGCGCGAGCTCGTCGCCGCCGTGCGCACCGTCTACTCGGGAATCGTGACGTACAACTGCGACAAGTATCAGGAGGACCGCCTCGGCTGGTGGGACGCGGTGGACGTCGTCACCTCCAGCGGCTACTACCCGATCGGCCGCTGGGATGCCGAGCTCGACCGGATCGAGCGGGCCGTGGCCGCGACGGGCAAGCCGTTCTTCTTCATGGAGGCCGGATGTCCGTCGCGCGAGGGGTCGCCCGACCGCCCGAACGACTGGTCGCTGCCCGGTGCCCCTTCGGGCGACGAGCAGCTGCGCTACTACGAGGCGATGTTCGCCGCGTGCGACGGGCGCCCCTGGGTGGCCGGCTTCATGCTGTGGGACTGGCCGCCCCGGCTCTACGCCGCCGATGCCGCGGCGGGCAACGACGACTACTGCCCCTACGGCAAGCCGGCCGGTGAGTTCCTCCGCGAGGCGTACCGTCTCCGCGCGGGCCAGGCAAGGATGCCGCAGCTGCCATGACCGAGCACACGGTGACAGCGGTGTCCACGGGCACGACCGACTCTGCGGGAAGAAGGGGCGACAGCCGCATGAGCACAGTACTGGCGATCGATGCCGGGCAGACCGGCATCAAGGTGCGCCTCCGGGGGCATGACATGGTCTTCCCGGGCATCCGCACCCACGAGCCGCTGCTGCCGCAGCTCACGGCGGTCGCGCGCGCCGCGATCGAGCGCACGGGCGCCGAGGTGTCCGTCGTGAGCGCCGGGGTGTCGGGGCTCACCACCCAGGAAGCGGATGCCGCCGAGTTCCTCGCCCGCATCGACGATCCCGCGGTGCGCGAGGTCATCCTCGCCCACGACTCGACGACGTCGTTCCTCGGCGCGCTCGGAGATACCCGCGGAGCGGTCGTCGCCGCAGGCACCGGGGTCGTGACCCTCGCCGTCGGCGCCGAGCGCGTGGCCCGCGTCGACGGATGGGGCTACCTCATGGGCGATGCGGGCAGCGGCTACTGGATCGGGCGCGAAGCGCTCGACGCCGTGATGCGCGAGTTCGACGGGCGCGGGCCGACGACGCGACTGCGCGCCGTGGCGCAGGAGCGGTGGCCCGACCTCGGGCAGGCGTACATCCATCTGCAGTCCGCCGACGACCGGGTGAGCGTCGTCGCCTCGTTCGCCGAGCAGGTCGCCCGGCTGGCGTCCGACGGCGACGCCGTGTCGCAGCACATCACTGTGCGCGCCGGTGGCGAGCTCGCGCACAGCGTCGAGACGGCGTTGCGGCGGGTGCGCTCCGACGACCCTGACGAGCACTTCGCGGCGTGCGCGATCGGCGGCGTGTTCCGCTCCCCGCAGCTGTACGAGGCGTTCGCCTCGCACATCCGGGCGAGCGAACTCGACGTCACGCTCGTCGAGCCCCTCGGCCTCGGCATCGACGGCGCCGTCGCTCTCGCGGGCCTCGAGGCGCGGCATCCGCTCGCCCACGCGGTCTCGGTCGCGCAGGTCTGACGCATTCCGCGCAGCAGCACTGTGCGGGCGGCTCATGGAACAGCGGATGCCCCGGCCCTGTGTGGACAGGTGGGCCGGGGCATCCGGGTCTTTGCGAGGAGCGACGCCGGCGAACGCCTCCTCTT